>NZ_JAMZMM010000645.1 GCF_024178385.1 Limnofasciculus baicalensis BBK-W-15
CCCCTGCTCCCCTGCTTCCCTGCTTCCCTGCTCCCCTGCTTACAACTGATGAGTTATTTCTGCCAACCTGCACTAGGGCTATCTTACAGAGCAAGCGTTATAATCGGTACTCCGATTAACGGTGGGTTGTTGACGCTCTTTTTAACCAATACAATAATAATCATTATTAGATATAGCTAATTCTAAGACCAATAACTAACAACCAACAACTAATAACCAACAACACTATGTCAATCTACAACTATAAAGTCGGGGGGAGTTTAGAGTATCAGCATCCCACTTATGTGGTACGGCAAGCGGATCGAGAACTCTATGATGGATTAACATCCCTGGAATTTTGTTATGTCTTAAACTCGCGACAGATGGGCAAATCTAGCTTGCGGGTACAAATGATGAACCGACTTCAAGCTGAAGGAATAAACTGTGTTTCCATTGATTTAACCCTGATTGGCAGCGATGCCCTGACACCGGAAAACTGGTATGGTGGCATTGCCTTTGAGCTATTGAGTGGATTCAATCTCTTGGGTGAGATTAATTTTAATACTTGGTGGCGCGATCGCCTAGTTTTGCCCCCGGTTCAACGATTGAGTCTGTTAATTGAGGAAATACTTCTGACTCATTTATCCAATAATATAGTTATTTTTATTGATGAAATCGATAGCGTCAAAAGTTTAAACTTTCCCACAGATGATTTTTTTGCCCTAATCCGAGGCTGCTACAATCGTCGCGTGGATCGTTCAGACTATAAACGGATAACATTTTGTTTATTAGGGGTAGCGACTCCATCAGATTTAATTGAAGACAAAGGGCGGACCCCCTTTAATATCGGTCAAGCTATTGAACTAACTGGATTTACCTTCGAGGAAGCCAAATTATCCTTAACACCGGGATTACACGAAAAAATAGACAATCCAGAATTAATTATCAAAGCCGTATTAGATTGGACAGGAGGACAACCATTCCTCACTCAAAAACTCTGTCATATTATTTATAATAAATCAGCAAATCAAAGTCAAAAGTCAAAAAACCAGACGCTTCGTTCCCTTTCCCTCAAACAACCAACAACAGATAACCAACAACCAACAATCGATACTTTAGTCCAAACCCACATTATTGACAATTGGGAAAACCAAGACGAACCAGAACATTTAAAAACCTTGAGAAATCGGCTTTTAAGTAACGAACAAAACAGCGGAAGATTATTAGGACTATATCAAGAGATCTTACATAACGGAGAAATTATAGCCGATGACAGTCCCGAACAAGCAGAATTCAGATTGACAGGCTTAGTCTGCAAACAACAAGGAAAATTAAAAGTTTATAACCGAATTTATCAAGAAGTTTTCAATCTCTATTGGGTAGAAAAAGAATTATCATCCCTACGTCCATACACAGAAGCGATCGCAGCTTGGTTTGCCTCCAACCGTCAAGATGAATCTCGGCTATTGCGCGGACGTGCCCTACAGGAAGCCTTAGACTGGAAAGCGGGAAAAAGTCTCAGTGTTGAAGATGATGATTTTCTCGCCGCCAGCCAACAAAAAGAGTTAGATACCGAACGTGAAGCTAACAAAATATTAGCTGATGCTAAAGGAAAAGCAGAGCAACTTTTAGAAAAAGCGAAAGTAGCTAAACAGCAAGCGGAAGAACTACTTGCCCAAACTAAAAAGATAACCCAGATTGAACGAAATGATGTCAAAGC
>NZ_JAMZMM010000646.1 GCF_024178385.1 Limnofasciculus baicalensis BBK-W-15
ATTAAGGCTGCGAAGTCTTAAGAATCCCCGTGTCTTTAGACCGGGGAGTGTCAACAAGCAGGGTGCTTACACTGAGGCACAACTGCGATGCAAAATTGCGGAATTTCGCAATATGCGAGGATCGAAACATTCTAGCGTCAAGGGCGATCGCAATTTTTGATCGCTAGCTTGCAAAGGTAAACCCCTCCAGCGCTGGTGACTGAAGGGGTTTTGCTGTTTTATGGTATGGAGTTTTGGGATTTTGTTCTACTTTTGTTTGCGCTTGAGGGCTGATGCTCCGCCTAGAGCGCTAAGGGCGAGTCAGAGATAGGTAAGGGAGTTTTATTATTAGATATGCTGAAGGCTACTGCGTTATCAACTGAAAGAGTAGGAGAAGGATTAAGACTGGCTATACCAACATTCTGAAAACGACCATCTGTAGCTAAAATTGAGTTAACGCTTTGTCCTGTAACTGAATTGGGTATTTCAGCAACGATACTAAATGCTTCAACTTTAGATTGAGTGGAGATAGTGCTTGTTACAGTGATAATTCCTGCTAATATTAAATGAAATTTTAGAGGCAACTTTTGAAAATTCATAAATTCTTGCTTTAATGAGTAAAGGGCATTAATACTACTGAAATAGTTGGGCTGTTTTCTAGTATGGAGTTTTGGGATTTTATCCTACTTCTGTTTGCGCTTGATTGCTGAACCTGCGCCTAGAGTACCGAGGGCTAGTAGAGATAGGGTAGAGGTGGGTTCGGGGACAGTTTCAACGGTTGTTAGAGTGAAAGAGCCACTATCCCCAAAAAATGATGGTAATGTTTGATCTTTTTTGAGTAAAATGTTTAGTGATGAAAATGTTCCCTTTAATTGAACAGATCCATAGGCCGATCTTACACTAGAAGTAGGAATAGGATCTGACGGATGCTGGGCTAAAAATGTTGAAGGTATTCCATCAACAATCAGAGGATTTACTGAGTCAATTGCTAATCCATCTCCATCACTCCCACCATTGCCACTCAGTAAGACTAGATCGCTTCGGGTTATGCCAGATGGAGAGAAGTCATAGATCATACTGTCTAAATTAGCAACATGAAATACGGGATTAGTCACTGGCTTGCTAAAGTTAATCTGAAGAGTAGCATTTCCCATATTAGGCTCCATGTTGTAGCCAACGCGATCGCTGAGAAATTGAGATGGAGTGTAAATATTACTTTGTCTGAATTGAGAAGAACTGTTATCAATCGTTGAGGTATAGAACTCATCGCCAGTGACTGCAATTCTAAAGCTGTTATCGCCTCCGGAAAGAAGGGAACCATTGACTGATACGCTACCCAGAGAACCAGTAAATGAACCAGTTCCAGGCGCTCCTGGCGTTAAACTGGTTAAATCTAAAACTGCTCCCATTGCTGATGAATTAAAGCCGATAACAGCTATTACAGGAATAGTACAAAGCAGGCATTTATTATTCATAATCATCATTCATCCCCAAAGCATAAACAGCTAGGGAGGAATTGGTACTCCTCCCCCATATAATAATTCCTCTCTTGTATATCAAAAAGGGCAATTTGTCAAGAGATAGAGAAGTCCGATAGTTTCCAGAGGGATAACGGTAACAGAGAAGACAATAAAAAAATGTTTTGATTATTGGGTTGTGAGTACAATCAAGTTAACGGTAAGTTTGGGAATCCTCAAAAGAATAGTCACTCAAATCAAG
>NZ_JAMZMM010000647.1 GCF_024178385.1 Limnofasciculus baicalensis BBK-W-15
GGGTTCATGAAGGCCGCGGGTCGTCGTGGGATTCCCAGTTGCTTCGTCGTTGACGGCGAAGCGAAGGTGGCGTGGGTTGGGCACACGATGTGGCTCGACACCGTGCTGCCCGACGTGATGAGCGGGAAGTATGAGGCGAGCGCGCTTGGCGAAAAAGTGAAGGCTGGCGAGAAGGCGCAGAAGGCCGTCTTCGAGAAGATGCAGAGCGATCCCAAGGCCGCGATCACGGCGTGGGAAGCGTTCGAGAAGGACTATCCGGGCCCGGGCAAGATCATGGAGAGCATCAAGTACATGCTCTACACCCAGGCGGAGCAGTTCGACAAGTTGTTCGCGTTCATGGGCAAGCAGGCCGACGAGGCGATCGTGGCCAAGGACACGATGAAGTTGAACGAGATCGCGTGGATGCTGGTCGACCCCGAGAGCCAGATCCAGAAGCCCGACCTTGCGCTCGCGCTCAAGGCCGCGGAAAAGGCCAACGAGTTCAGCAAGGGCGAAGACCCGGCGATCATGGACACGCTCGCTCGCGTGTACTGGGTGAAGGGCGACAAGACCAAGGCGGCGGAGACGCAGGCCAAGGCCGTCGAACTCGCGAACAAGAACGAGAAGTACAAGGCGATGGCGGCGGAACTGGAAGAGCGCCTGAAGCAGTACAAGGGCAAGTGAGGTTACTGGCCCGCCGTCACGACACGCGTGGTGGCAGGGTGCATCGATGATGAACTGCAAGAACCCCCGCGCCGTCGCGGGGGTTCTTATTTGGCCGGCGCGGCGCAGTGCGCCCGCCATGTGTGACGAATCGCGTGCTCGAGTCGGCGGGTGTGAGCCGTCGCATCGCACAGCGCGGACGAGAGCAGCGTCGATCGCAGCGAGTCGCGCAGTGACGCGAGGCGCTGGCGGTCTGTCGCAAGGCTTCGCGCGGCGTCAACATACGCGTTCTCAGAATCCGCAACGAGTTCCGGCATTCCGATTGCGTTCAGGATTGAGGCGCCGACGCGAGCCGCGTGCCGATCTCCCGCGAGCGCGACGACAGGGACACCCATGATCAAGGCCTCGATGGTGGTGGTGGTGCCGTGGTAGGGGAAGGGGTCGAGCGCGATGTCGATCTTGGAGTACATCGCGAGATGGTCGAGCGTTGCCATCGCGGGTGAGAGGATGTCGAGACGGTCCGCGGGCGCGCCCCACGAGACGAGTTGGGCGCGGACCTCGTCGCGGAGCGCGGGATCAATGAAACTCGAGGCCTTGAGGACGAGGCGCGAGTTGGGCACCGCAGCAATAACGCGGCCCCAGAGTTGAAGCGCCTGCGGGCTCAGTTTTGCTGCCGCGTTGAACGAGCCGAAGCGGATGACGCCGTCGTGCGTGCTCGGCCCGGGCGACACTTCAGGAAGTTCGGCGGGCGGCGTGTAGCAGAGAAAGCACGGATCGATGCGCAGCAGTTTTTCGCCACACCATTGCTCTGTGCCGACGGGGTCGGTGTGTGAGTCGATGATGCGATAGTCCATCGCGCGCACGCCCGCCGTGTTCGGGTACGCGAGGTAGGTCATCTGCACGGGCGCGACGCGAGAGTGGAACGCGAGAGGAGATGCCGCACAGGTGTGGGCCGAGAGATCGATCGCGACATCGATCGAGTCGTGGCGGTTGTCCGTGGCGAGGGCTGTGTCCGCGCTGCCGGCACACTCGCCCCCGTGTGCGGGGTGGGCG
>NZ_JAMZMM010000215.1 GCF_024178385.1 Limnofasciculus baicalensis BBK-W-15
ATGGGGAATGGAGAATAGGGAATGGGTAATTGGTTTCACCTTTTACCTATTACATAGTTTTCCCTCCTGCGGTGAGGAATATAAAACTGACATCTTCTGCCACCATCAGTTGTATCAAAGTGAGAATAGATGTAGTCAAAGGTACTTGCACTACAGAATTCCTCATCACCTCTGATACTCGCTGCAACTTTAGAGGATTAAGGGGTGGAAGTTGCCAACAAATTCTCTCCAGGGAGATTGTCCCGATTAGGGAACCATAAGGTGCTAAAACTGGTAAGTCATCGTGATGATTTTGAGCCAAAAGGCAGATGGCCGTAAAAATATTGCAGGAATCCGATAGAGTTAAGGTAACAACCGATCGCCTCATCACATCCCTGAGATGGATCTCCCCTAGATTTACCTCTCGCTCTACTATCGCAATCAGATCTCTTGCTGTAAATATCCCAACTAAAGCTGTTCCTTCCATTACCAAAACACAAGTGGCTGCTCCTCCACTCGATATTTGAGGGGATCTGCGATATAATCCTTCTTTAGAATTGCCCAGAGAAATTAGATTAGATGTGGATAAGGCAGCTAAATTTTTCCCTTGGCTCATTAAAGCAATCACCTCTATGAGAGGTGTATCCGGAGGGAGGGTTAGGGGATGAAGATTAATCAGATCTTCCACGGTGGGTACAGCAACGGGGTTGGAATCAAACTGCATAGCGATGGGGTTGGGAACATACTAGGGCTGAAAGCAGATGCGACTTGGATGAAAGTTTAAACTTTTGGCAATAGCCGCCAAATCCCTTATAGAAAGAAAAAATTACAGATAGGCTCTAATTATAATTATCCGCAAAATTTCTTAAATAAACATGACGATCGTACTCAGTTTTTGTAAATAATTGTTTAATTATGGATGGCAATTGTCTCTCAGCCAATTGTTGGTATTTGGTTATGGGTGATGAATAATGAACACTCCTGAATATTCAACAAATAACAAACAACCAACAACGAATAACAAACAACCAACAACCAACAACGAATAACAAATTAATGTTCCTACAAAGCACCAGCAGCAGTACGATCCAAGATCCCCCCAGATAAATGGCTGGTGATGTTCATCGCTTGCAATACTGGTGCTTTTTCTAAGCCTTGACAATAGTCTATTACACTAACCGCACCATTACCCTGTTTAATACTCCAAAAAGATGCTGGACTTAAACCTAAAATGTGACAGAGAATCACTTTATTGATCGCATCGTGAGCAACTACAACACCAGTTGTCAGCTCCGTATCAGAGACAGGCATTGATTTGGCGATCCCATCCCAAGCTGCGGTTCCTCTATCCCATACCTCCTGAAGATTCTCCCCCTCTGGCATTTGGACTGTATCAGGAGTATTCTGCCACTCATAGAGCAAATCCCCATATTCTTGTTTAATTTCCGACTCTAATTTCCCTTCCCACAACCCATGATTGATTTCTTTCAATTTCTCTTCCAAATCTAACTTGACATTTGGGTGAAATTGGAGTATAATTTCAGCGGTTTCTTTGGGACGGAGCATAGGGCTGGTAACAGCAAAATTAATGGGCACATCCTTAAGAAACTCTCCCGCTTGCCGAGCTTGTTGGCGACCTTTATCGTTAAGAGGTACATCAATTCCCCCTTGGAAGCGAGAAACTCGATTCCACTCCGTTTCGCCATGACGCACTAGCAAAAGACGTAACCCTCTCTGAGGGGGACGTGGTGATGGTAGATTAATCCCCAAATGAGCAGTTTGATTGAGAGATTCCAGTTGCACCAAGTCGCCCCAACCCCCTGTAAAATTCAGGACATTAACGCAACAGTTGGATTGCTGAATCGAATGATAACGAGATGGAGAAACACCAATCGCACTAGTAAGCAAACAGCGATTAATCCCATTATGAGCCACAATTAAAATTGTGCCCCCCTGATGACGGGGAAGAATTTCTTGCCAGAAGTGCTGCGCTTGTTGGTAAAGTGCCAAAACCGGAAAATGCTCCCGCATCCCTTCGGGAGTGGAAATAGTCATGAAAAACTCATGAGGGCTTTCCTTCCAGCAACGATATTCCTGTGGAAATTTTGTTGCCACATCAGATTTATGTAGCTTTTCCCATAGAGGCAAATCCACTTCCATCAGATTATCTGATACCTGTAAGGGTGGAGATTTTGGTAAATAGGGTAATATTAGCTCTGCGGTTGTCCTCGCCCGTTGTAGGGGAGAGGAGTAAACAGCATCAATATTCAGGCTGCTGAGGGTAGCACCTACTTGGCGGGCATCTGCCGTGCCTTTTTCAGTCAAGACTGACTCATCACAGCGCCCTTGAATTAGTTGCTGAGAGTTATAGCTGCTTTGACCATGACGAACGATAATAACACGAGTAGCCAATTTCTTAATCCTCCGTTACCGATTATGTTGCACAATAGCCATTTTGCCCCAAAGCTTGGTAGCATCTTTCAATCATCTCAAAATACGAGTGTTATTTTAACGTGCTAGTGACATTCACCCCAATAATTAGATTTGGGGAAGCTGGATGCGCCATTTTGACTTTTGACTTTTGACTTTTTTTTGAGGTTTTCATGGGAATTAATCGGTTGCTAAAGCTAGTGATTTTGGTGCTACTGACATTTGTGGTAATCTTCCAACTCAGCTTTTCCCTAGTCGCTAGTTGGGGGGAGCCTCAGATTCAAAGTCGGCTAGAACTTTATCAAACGAATCTATTGCTCCACGCCGCCCAGTGGCAAGGTGGTAAAACTCAAGCACAGGAGGCACTCCTGGGCGGAGAGCCTTTTAAAAATGCCCAAAACCAATATGAAGATGCTCTGGCAGCAAATGAAACCACTCAGTCAAAAATTTTCGCCAAGCTTCAAGAATTATCATCTCAGAAAATAGCCACAGCAACATCTCCAGATATTGGCAAATCCCAATTAGAATTAGCTCCCATAGACAAGACGGAAACTGCCAAAGCGCAGCAAAGGAAGTTACAAGAATCATTATCTCAAACAAAACAGCTCATGACTGAGCTAAAGTTACGCCTGGGAATTATCCAAGCTGCTCAAGGTGAAACAGATGCGGCGCTTAAAACATGGGGTGAGTTGAAAAAAGAGAATGTTGTCGGCGGTAATTCTGAAAGTTTAACTTCATCTATCGAAACGGCAACAGTGTTAATTGGTTTGTGGAGTAAACCTCCCCAACTGTTACCGGATGCTGAAGCCGAAATTCACCAAAACTTAGATAGCTGGTTTCGCTATCGGGGATTGACTGAGTTATATAAAATACAACAGCGTCAGGATGTCCTATTATCTCTGGAAACTCAAGAACAAAATATAGCCCAGCAATCAATTGTCAAGTTAGCAGTAATTGGGTTAATACCGGGTATTGGTGGACTTGTAGGAGTTGGACTTTTGGTATTTATAGTCGCTCAACGACTGTTACAAGGTAGGCGCTCTCTTTTATCAACTAATGCTGATATAACTTGGGAAACTCCATGGAATGGAGAAATAATTTGGCAGGTATTAATTCTGGGGTTTTTCTTTTTTGGTCAATTGCTACTACCATTACTTATCGGTGAGTTGCTTCAGATTTTCAGCCTAGATCCTAGCAATTTTACTGCCAGAATGAAGGCATTATATACTTTGTCCACCTACATAATGTTGGCATTTTGGGGATTATTGATTTTATATTTTTCTATTAAACAGTTTTTCCCCCTCTCAGAGGATTGGTTTCGCTTTAAATTCCGCAGTAATTGGTTTTTCTGGGGATTGGGTGGTTATTTAGTCGCATTGCCTCTAGTGATTGGTGTATCCTTAATCAATCAACAATTATGGAAAGGACAAGGTGGTAGCAATCCGATTCTACCATTGGTGTTGGAAGGACAAGATAATATTGCCCTATTAATATTTTTCATGACGGCATGTTTTGCTGCTCCCCTGTTTGAAGAAATGATGTTTCGGGGGTTTTTGTTACCATCTTTGACTCGTTATCTGCCAGTTTGGGGGGCAATTATTCTGAGTAGTCTGGTATTTGCGATCGCACACCTCAGTCTTTCGGAAGTGCTACCCTTGACTACACTGGGTATTGTATTAGGAGTTGTTTATTCGCGATCGCGCAATCTCCTGGCTCCCATGCTATTACATAGTTTGTGGAATAGCGGTACTTTACTGAGTCTCTTTATTTTGGGGAGTGGTTCAAATTAAGTCAGTAACGTTAGACTTAATAAATCTTCATTATTTATTCCCAAATAATAACCTTTTCTTAAACTTTAAATACATAGATGATCTTATAATCTATGTATGATTTTAGACAAACACAAATAGAAAACTCTGTTTTGAAGTATTTGAGGTGATCCATGAATGAGATTCAGTATGCGGGTTTTGGCAAGAGGTTTTTAGCCGCTTTTCTAGATGGAATTATTTTAGTAATTATTAACATCATCCTTGGCTTCGCCCTTGGTGGCAACAAAAATCTGGTTGCTCTTGTGGGGATTTTGGTTGGTTGGGTTTACTATGCAGTACAAGAAAGTTCTCCAAAACAAGCAACTATTGGCAAGCAGGCGTTGGGAATTGTTGTGACTGACTTAAATAATCAGCCAATTTCTTTCGTTATAGCTACAATCAGGCATTTTTCCAAGTTTCTTTCTGGCATAATCTTGCTGATTGGCTATCTTATGGCATTGTTTACTGAGAAAAAACAAGCTCTTCATGACATGCTTGCTGGTACGCTAGTTGTGAATAAGTAACTAAACTTAAACTCCTGAAATTATAGCAGATTGCAGGTTTATGAAGTACGCCTCAGAAACCCGGTTTCTCCAAGAAACCGGGTTTCTCTATATCTCAGATACCTGAAAATAGCTGTAGATTGAATACTCCCCAACCAAAATCTTTGATTTACTTGAGGAGTGCGATCGATATTTTGTTCAATTCAGCTTTGACGATTGAAAAACACATCAGGATCAATTCCCGATTCCCGAAGTCGCTGTAACAGAGACTCTAGCCTAGATTCAGCATCTTCAGCTCGCTGTCTTTCCTGTTCGACTTCTTGTAACGCTTGCTCCGCTTGAGTAAGAATCCAATTCCCCCAAGCATCATACAAACGCAACCACAATCGAGTAATTCCTTGATATTCTCCTAACCATAACCCCAAACCCAAATCTAATTCCGGAATCCAGAATCGTGACTCCTGTAATTCTATTTCTTGATAACTTCCTCCCTCCAGCTTAAACACTCGTAGCCGATTAGTATAGCGACTGAAAACAACATAATAAGGAATCCGTAAAATCTGCTCGTAAACCTCCCATTTTCGCGGTGGTTTATTATCAGCTTGGGATTCAATTACTTGTCCATTACCTGTCAAATTATTAGACTCAGATAACTCATCTTCGGGATCGTTTTTCCCCAAGTCTTCTTTTTCCGTTCCTGGAGAAAGGAGTTCGACAATTAGGAAAGGATTGACACCCTAAACAAGAGGTTAAGAAACCAGGTTTCTTGGAGAAACCTGGTTTCTAGATATTTCTCTTCTGTACTCATCCAACTCAAAACCGCTATAAACAGCAGATCATTAACAAGACTTACGCAGCAACACTACTAATGGTGGGGATGGTGCGTTACGCTACGCTAACACACCCTACAAATAGAGGATTTGGTAAGTCCTGATTAAGAAAAGTAAATGATTTGATGCTAATTCCCCAGTAGTTCGCATAACATCAGAAAAAGAAGCTTCCTCATGTAGCCAATTAAGCTGTCCCAGTCGATTTCAAAATAGTATATGCAAGTTTCCCTAGATATGCCAACAACAACACCAGCCATATCCTCAGAAACCATTACCCTGGATGTGAGTGGCATGAAATGTGCAGGTTGCGTCAGCGTGGTGGAAAGACAATTAACCAATCATCCCGGCGTTGTTTCTGCTTGTGTCAATCTGGTGACTGAGGTGGCTGTAGTCGAGTTTCAATCTGGTATAGTCGATCCAACATTACTAGCAGAGAAATTAACATCTACAGGCTTTCCCTCTCAACCTCGTTTTGCCCAATCAGATCTCTCCTCTACTAACCAAGATACCCTAACTCCAGCCCAGCGACAAGAAAAAGAAGCGAAAGCACAAATGGAGCAATTACTTATTGCTGGAGTTTTAGTTACTTTATCAACAATAGGACATATTGGTCATTGGTTCGATATTCATAAATTGCCCATATTGAGTAATATTTGGTTCCATTGGGGATTAGCAACTATTTCACTAATTGGGCCAGGTCGTCCGATAATAATGGATGGTTGGCGTAGCTTTAGGCATCAAGCGCCTAACATGAATACCTCGATCGGATTGGGTACAGTTACAACATATATTACCAGTTGTATGGCATTAATATATCCCCAACTGGGATGGGAGTGTTTCTTTGACGAACCCGTAATGTTATTAGGCTTTATCTTATTAGGCCGTACTTTAGAACAACGAGCAAGACGTAAAGGATCTGCCGCCTTTGAATCATTATTAGCACTAAAACCGAAAATTGCCCGTTTAATTAGCAAATCAGCAACAGAAGACTTGGGAATTGAAATTCCAGTAGAGCAAGTACGGGTGGGGGAATGGTTGCGGGTTTTGCCAGGGGAAAAGATGCCCGTGGATGGTGAAGTAGTATCGGGAGACTCTTCTGTAGACGAGTCAATGGTGACAGGAGAAGCAATACCTGTATTTAAACAACCTGGAGATACAGTTACCGCTGGTACTTTGAATCAATCCGGCGCGATCGCAATTGTGGCTACTCGTACTGGTGAAAATACCACCATAGCTCAGATTGCCGCACTAGTGGAAGCCGCCCAAACCCGAAAAGCACCAATTCAGCAACTAGCCGATACAGTAGCAGGATATTTTACTTATGGGGTGTTAGCGATCGCCACTTTAACCTTTCTATTTTGGGACTCGATTGGCACAAGAATCTGGCCGGAAATTTTGTCACCGATGGGTCATAATATGAGTCATCCGGCTTCTCCCTTATTATTGAGTTTAAAATTAGCGATCGCAGTTTTAGTCATTGCTTGTCCCTGTGCGTTGGGTTTAGCGACACCGACTGCTATTTTAGTTGGTACTAGTCTTGGGGCAGAACGAGGTTTATTAATCAAAGGCGGGGATATTTTAGAACGAGTCCATCAGATTGATACCGTAGTTTTTGATAAGACAGGTACTCTCACTAGCGGTGAACCAACAGTAACAGATTGTTTGTGGATTGGGGAGCTAAGAGATAATGGGCTAGAGGTAAGAGGAGAAGAAAATGGACTACAAGCTAGGGATCGTCAGCTAGTAGATTCTTCCTCCCTACTCCCTACTCCCTACTCCCTACTCCCTACTACCCTCACACCTCTTCTACAATTAGTAGCAGCAGCAGAAAGTGGTACTTCTCATCCTCTCGCCTCAGCAATTTGCAGGGCAGCGACTCAGGCAGGGTTACCGCCATTAGCGGCTGTTGATTTCTATACGCAACCGGGATTGGGAATATCAGCGCTAGTGGAAAATCAACGGGTGTTAGTTGGTAATGCTGATTGGTTGAATCAAAAAGAGGTAAAGATTAATGATACTGCTGAGGCTGAAGGTGAAAGATTAGCAGGAGAGGGTAAAACAGTTGTTTATGTGGCTGTAGACGGGGTTTTGGCTGGGATAATTGCCGTAACTGATAACATTAGACCTGATGCTAAAGCAACTGTGGCAGGACTGAAAAACTTGGGATTGCGGGTGATGCTGTTGAGTGGGGATCGCCAAGAGGTGGCGAATGCTGTCGCCATAGAACTAGGTATTAAGCCTTATGATACAATTGCTGGAGTACTTCCAGATGGTAAAGCCGCTGCAATTAAGCAGTTGCAATACTTAGGATATCGAGTGGCAATGGTTGGGGATGGCATCAATGATAGTCCCGCCCTCGCACAAGCTGATGTCGGTATTTCAATAGATGGAGGAACTGATATTGCTGTGGAAACGGCTGATATTATTCTGATGCGCCGCTTCAGATCCCCTCTGATTGCCCAGGAGGGTGCGATCCTGGTGGCAAACCCTGCCGATAGGGAACAGAATGTTTCCTTGCTCAATGTTGTCGAGTCCATTAAGCTAGCTCGTGCCACCTTTAACAAAATTCGACATAATCTATTCTGGGCGTTAAGCTACAATATCGTGGGAATTCCCATAGCTGCGGGTGTCCTTTTACCCGGATTTGGAATCGTCCTCAGTCCTGCTGCTGCTGGAGCATTAATGGCTTTTAGTTCAGTTACTGTCGTCACTAACTCGCTACTGTTGCGTTATCAGATGGGGAGATAAGGGGGAATTGAGGGAATTACGATCAATGCCAAACTCATGTGCCAAAATAGAGATTAAAGAGTCATTAGGAGTGAGCCAACTCAATATTAGATAAACCCTACGGGAGCATCCCAATAGGTGTAAATTCTTATAACAGGTGTCTAGTGCAGCGCGGCAGAAGTTTCTCACCAGTTTCAGAGGCTTGATCGTGGTTTTCTCTCCCCTGCCCCCGTTCGGCTGAAGTCTCACGGCGGAAGCCTGCCTCCCTGCTCCCCTGCTTACAACTGATGGGTTATTTCTGCCCACCTGCACTAGGCTGTCTCTGGATACAGATGAAACCAGCAATCGAATACACTTGTTCTGAGATTTCTGAGTTTAAGTAGATTTAGTTTACCCCAGAGCGTTTCTCAGCAACTAACAGCATACTAATCCCTGTTTTTCGATGCCTCCAAAATCAAATTCAATTAACCATCATTTGCTAATCATTGAAGACGACAAGGGACGTAGAGAATTTCCCTTAAAGGAACCTGTCTACTCTATCGGTAGAGATCCAGATTCGGATATCCGCCTCTGTTCCCAGTTTGTCTCCCGCCGACATGCAACACTAGTGCGGCGACAGCGCGAAGATGGTAGCTACTACTATCGCATTGTCGATGGCAATCTCAAGGGCAAGGCGAGTGCAAATGGACTCTTAATTAACAGCAAAAAGACTCAAGCCCACGATCTTGAAGATGAGGACGAGGTGATCTTCGGTCCCCAGGTGAGCGCTAAATATTATGTACTTAAGCGAGATGCTATTCCAACTGGACCACCCGACGAGTTTGATATCACCTTGATTAGCCCAAACATGATGATGGGAGATCCAACGGCGGAAATCGATGAGTGGGGTTCATTGGGGTAGGACATCCTCCTACATAAATTAGGGGGGCTTTAACTTTCCTTGTCCGCTCAACAACAGAAGACCATTTTAGGAGTCTTCTCTTCTAGCCATCAGAAGCCCCCCTCAAGGTGAAAGGAGGGAATTAGCCAGCAACCGTTTCCAATAACTGCCAATGCTGATTTTGGGCAACTGCGTCCTTCACTAGGTAAAACATTTTGTGGCAGTAATTTTCAACCTGAAGGGGTAGTTCTTCGTTCTTGACGACAAAGTTCATCCGAATTCCCTCGTTGGTAGCCATCGATTTGTCGATCAATACTTCCACCGTCACCAGTTTGGCAAAGGCAACTTGTCCGGGTTTTTCCCGTGCCATTAAGTAGTCCCCCGTATCGTAAATAATGTCGAAATTGCAGGACTGTAAAACCTCAATCAGTGTCTTTTGAAGGTGATCGAGAGAAACTGCAACAGTAAAAGAACAAGTATAGCGAGCCATATATAACCCTAGGCGTCACACAGATAGACCCTTTTAATGATATAGAACCTCTGTTGAGGGTCAGGACAGAAGTTGCTAACGAACAAGCCCATGGGCAACTGTTCTCAGCTACAAGTATCTTAGCGGTTTATCCGGACAAAGATTACAGATCCCCAAAAAATAGCATTGATTATAGAAAATTGGCAAATGAACGGTAAGCTGATTGTGTTTGAGGGAGTTGAAGGCTGTGGCAAAACCACCCAAATTTCGCGATCGCGCGATTGGCTGCTAACCAGTGGCATTCAGGAATCTTTGGGGGATTTTGGTAACCAGACACCAGTTATAGTGACTAGAGAGCCGGGAGGAACTTCATTAGGTTCGGCACTGCGCCAACTTTTGTTAGAGGGACAAGCCTTACAGATTGAAGATCGGGCGGAGCTTCTATTGTACGCTGCGGATCGGGCACAGCATGTGGAAGAATTTATTAAACCTCTTTTGGAGCAAGGGGCGATTGTTTTGTGCGATCGCTATACTGATTCCACGATCGCCTACCAAGGTTACGGGCGAGGTCTTGAGTTAAAATTAATCGAGCAACTGAACCAAATTGCTACAGGTGGACTAGAGGGGGATCTTACTATCTGGCTGGATGTAGATGTTGAAATTGGCTTGCATCGGGCGCGAGTTAGGGGAAAAGCGGATCGGATGGAACAAGCTGAGTTATCTTTTCACCAACGAGTCCAAGCAGGTTTTAGCGAATTAGCGTCATTATATCCTGAGCGGATTGTCAGGATTGATGCCAGCCAGAACGAGGAAGCAGTACAGTTAGAGATTCGTGAGATTTTATGTCAGCGGTTTGGCTAATGGCTCATGGCTAATCTGCCATTTATTCCCCCCTGCCCCCAGGGCTGTTTCATTCTCCCACAGCAACAGGTTTTACCGCCCAAC
>NZ_JAMZMM010000216.1 GCF_024178385.1 Limnofasciculus baicalensis BBK-W-15
GCTTTATCCCATATCCGGGATTGCACCCCTTCCATCACTTCATCAGTAATTTCTTCACCTCGGTGCGCGGGCAAACAGTGGAGTACAATAGCGTTTGAGTCAGCTATGCTCAATAATTCTTCGTTCAGTTGGTAGGGCTGAAAAAGTGGAATTCGCGCCTCAGCGGAGGATTCTTGACCCATACTCGCCCAAACATCGGTATAAAGAACATTAGATCCTTTAACTGCTACTATGGGGTCATGGGTAATTATCACTTCAGAACCTCCTGCTATTTGCCTTACCCGTTCTACAATATCAGGATTCGGTTCATAACCTGGTGGTGTGGCAATTCTGACATTCATCCCCATCAGGGCACATCCCAACATTAAAGAATGAGCAACATTATTACCATCTCCCAGATAAGTTAGAGTTGTACCAGCGAGGGAACCAAAGTTTTCTTGAACAGTTAGCAAATCTGCCAATATCTGACAAGGATGTTCCAAGTCAGTCAGAGCGTTAATAATGGGGATGCGGGCATATTTGGCAAAGAGTGCCAACTCTTGCTGATCGAAGGTGCGAATCGCTAAGATATCCAGATATCGATCCAAGACTCGTGCTGTATCAATTAGAGGTTCCCCCCTTCCGACTTGAGTCGTATCGGGATTCAAGTCAATAACTTGTCCCCCAAGTTGGTACATCGCTACGGAAAAACTAACTCGCGTGCGGGTAGACGCTTTATAGAAAAGTAGTCCCAACACCTTGTTGCACCGCAGATTAACTATTCCTCCTTTCAACTTAGCTGCTAAATCCAACAAGTCCTGAATTTCAGCACTAGTCATGTCCGCTAAACTCAGCAGATCCCGTCCTTTCAATGCCTCCATACTATCTCCCTATAACTATACGGATTTATCCTTGTCAGTAGGCTAGCAAGATTTGGCAATAAAATACAGTGCTATTTGAAGGATGAAGGATGAAGGATGAAGGTTGAAGGTTGAAGGTTGAAGGTTGAAGGTTGAAGGTTGAAGGTTGAAGGATGAAGGTTGAAGGTTGAAGGTTGAAGGTTGAAGGTTGAAGGTTGAAGTGTGAAGGAATGATGAAGGTTGAAGGTTGAAGTGTGAAGGAATGATGAAATCCTGTGTTAAAAAATAATCAGATTTTTTTAAAGCTCTCCTCTGGGCTGAAACTGGTTTTACTGAATCTGGGATTGTCCATCACTCCCATCCTCATTTCCATGCCAGTAGAAGGAGCAGAGCAAATTTATGTGCCTTTAGGACCGTTACAATTTTCTCTACCCATTGCGTCTCTGGAAGTATATGCCAAAGAAGGCAAAATTGATTCAGAATTAGCATTCTATGCTAGCCATGTCGAGCCTCAACAGATGGAGCAACTCCGTCTTGTATTGCTAACGCCGATTGATGTAAGTCCAGTTGCAATCGCGCAATTTCTCTATTCGCCCCAAGGTGAAGATATTTTAAACCGATTGGGTCAAATTATCCAAACGAAAGCGGGTCAACCAGGATTCTATGCGATTCGGGCGGCATTAATCAAAGCGGCGGCTTATCCGGAGGGGTTAACTCTGTTAAATGTGTTGCGGGAATTTCCCACCTACGGGATTCAGATTAACTCAGAAAGGGGGTTTGAGGAAATTGAGCAACTATCTAACCAGATTCGTCAAACGGAAATAGCGATAACGGCGGTAAATCAGCAATCTCGCACGGAAGCTAATGCTGAGACGGAATATAATCACCCGAATCAGATTAAGCCCAGTTTCTCAATACTGCCAGATTTACGACAACCTGGTTCAGTACTATATACCAAAGAAATATTGATCCTAAATGACTTGCGGCGAGGACGTAGTTTTCCTGTCGATCTTTATTTACCTCAACTCAGTGGTGCTAAATTACCCCTAATTGTAATTTCCCATGGTTTGGGTTCGGATCGCATGACTTTTGCTTATTTAGCCAAACACTTAGCATCTTATGGATTTGCGGTAGCAGTATTAGAACATCCGGGGAGTAATGCTCAACAATTCCAAGCGTTAAGTAAAGGGCTTGCTAGTGAAGTTACTCCACCAAGCGAGTTCGTCGATCGACCTTTAGATGTGAAGTTTTTGCTGGATGAACTAACCCGTTCCTTTGGTAAAGAATTGAATGTAACACAAGTTGGTGTAATTGGTCAATCTTTTGGTGGTTATACTGCTTTATCCTTGGCGGGAGCGGAAATTAATTTTGAACAATTACCACAGGAGTGCGCTTCATTAAATAATTCGTTAAATTTGTCACTATTGCTTCAATGTAGTGCTTTGCGGTTACCGAGGAGTCAATATCAATTGGCGGATAGCCGAATTAAAGCCGCGATCGCGATTAATCCCATTGCTAGTAGTATATTTGGACAGTCTCAGATTAGTAAAATGTCTATTCCCCTGATGTTAGTTGCTGGTAGCCACGATACTGTCGCACCAGCTTTGCCTGAACAAATTCAACCATTTACTTGGTTAACTACTCTGGATAAATATCTGGTTTTGCTCAATAAAGGTACGCATTTTTCTGCTTTAGGCAAATCTGATAGTGCGGTAGATTTACCTCCTGAAGTACTTGGTCCAGATCCGACTATTTCCCAAAATTATATGAAAGCTTTGAGTTTGGCATTTTTTGAAACTTATATTGGGGGACAATCAGAATATCGGCGTTATTTGAATGCTGGTTATGGTGAATTTATTAGTGAATATCCTATGCCTTTGAGTTTAGTTGAGTCTTTGACAGGAGAACAGATTGTGAAATCTTCTAGGGGAAGTGAGGCAAGATCGGATTAAGTTGAGTAATTTTTAACACAGAGATCTTGCACAGAGGTGTCATAAATGTCATTTAGTAATTATAAGAGTATTGGTGTTGTTGCCAAGGAATATAAAATTAAGTGCTTGTCAAGTAGTTTTGTGGTTGAGGTTGATTTTCCAGTTGGAGAATCATTTAAAGAAGAGTTGAAATTGCTGTTTAGTGAAGGAGTGGTTAATAATTCAGAAGCTGCCATTTGTGAGAATCTGATTTATCCAGTTTTAAAGGAAGTATGGAAAGTTTATCGCCGTAAGTTTATTTTGTGGAGCCACGAAACTTTGTACTATGACCAGAAGTTATCTGGAGTACCTGATTATATTTTAGCAGCACGATCGCCTCTCGGTACAGCGGTTTTCGATAAGCCATATTTTTTGACTGTAGAGGCAAAACAGGATAAATTTACAGAAGGATGGGGTCAGTGTTTAGCAGAAATGGTTGCTGTACAAAAGAGTAATCAGGATTTGGAGCAAACAATATATGGGATTGTATCGAATGGGTTGGTGTGGCAGTTTGGTAATTTAAAAGGTGATACTTTTACTCAAAATAGTGGTTCTTATTTGATTGAAGATTTGGATCGTTTATTTGCGGCGGTTAACTATGTTTTTCAGCAGTGTGAGTTACAGGTAGGTGAGGTGTTGGGGTAATTGAATACTACAGTATATTTATCTGTTGGTTGAAGCAGATTGCAGGTTTATGAAGTACACCTCAGAAACCCGGTTTCTTAAAGAAACCGGGTTTCTTTGTACCTCACGTACCTGAAAATTACTATACCTCTAAATATCCAAACCTGCAACTTGTAATTCTGGCGGATGTTCGATCGCAAACTGATAAGATAAATCTTGAGACGATAGGGGTGGTAAAAAAAGTGTCCATTCTAATATACCCATATCACCTATGGAAATTGGCGGCTGACAATCTACGAGACGGACTTTTAATTGCTGATGACAACTAACAGGTAACTGTTCAATTACCTTCACCTCAACCTCTTGATTTCGTAAATTAGTAATAGCGATACGATAGCCGTAGGTAGCAGTAGTTCTCCCTCTATCACCAATCAACTTCTTATCAATTAATCTCTCGACTAAATTCCGATCAATTTTCAATCCTTCATCAACTCCAAACTCAATATTAAATTCCTGCCCAGGGGCAATATTTTGAATTTGAGTTGTACCAATAAATGTATTATCTCGGAAAATATTCGCTTGTCCCGGCAATAGAGTAACGCTAGTCAAAGGATTGGTAATCGCAACTTTTACATAGGCATAACTTAACCGTCGTGGAATAGAAATATACTCAGATTTGCAAGGGTAATCTTCATTAAAAATAATCGTTTTATGACTTGCACAATCACTGGGAATATTACACCTTCTGCTAACCACAAACGTGACAATACCCGCAACTTTAACACTATCTCCCGTTGCTAGTTCCCCTCTCAAACGCTCTAATTCTGCTTCACTTAACATGTCGGATTGCACTGTTGTCCCAGCAAAGGGCATGGTAAGGTGAGGATTACGAGATGGGGACTTATCAGATTGCTCGCTACTCTTTGTTCCTGGGCTTAAATCGCGAGGCTGTTTAACATCTATATACCAGGGAGTAAGAGGTGGTAACTGAGTACCAAGTTTTGGCTTTGCTGTAGAAAGAATCAGCGCCACTCCTAACCAATCCTCCCCTGTATTTTGTTTCACATCTGCTTGGTAGATGAGATTCACTGTTTGGTTAGCACTTTGCCAGCGCAAGTCATAGCGAGGTTGCCAACTAGCTTGAGTTACTAGATACGATATTTCTAACTCTAATTCACCCACACCTAATGGTTCCAGAGTAATAATGATATTGAAACTATCCTGAGTGCGAGGTAATGAAAGCTGATCTAACTGCGATCGCAAAACCTGTAATTGATTACCCAGTTGTTTTTGTTCTCGATCATGTTGCCCAATTGCACTAGATATGGTATGCCACCTTTCCCCAACAAAATTCATTAAATTACCCATTTTTTCAATATCTAGTGGTTCCGGATTTTGTGACTTGGCTAAACTATCTAGATAATAATTATTGAGATCTTTAATGAAAGTTCGTTGTAAATTAAGCAAAATCATGCTCTCTTGCCCTTGACGTTTTTGTTCCTCTAACTGCCGAATTTCTTCATTAAGTTGTGCTACTTTCGGGTGAAGAGATGTTGGGGTTTGAGTTCGTTCACTCCGGACTCCTAATAATCGCACCCCTGCTTTTCCAGCGCCAGACACCTGGACAGATTCGCTAACAAGTGTAGTCGGTAAATAAGGAATAATTAATTCCTGTTCCTCACCAGTTAGTTGCACGATACCCCGCCGCGTTACTAGCGCTTGATCGTCATATACCGTTACTTCACTAATATGAGTATCTACTGTTTTGTTCATCTGTGATTCATCCTTTATTGTTGGCGTGGGGATTGGGGAGGGAGAGTTTTAAGTTTTGAGTTTTAAGTGAAAACAGATAACTCAACACTGAGAAGTATTCCGAGGAATAGGGAATGGGGAATTTTTATTCCCTCTTAAAAGTTCCCTATTTCCCGAGCTTTGGGAACAGGAAATAGAGAATGAGAATATTTGCTAGCCCCATCCTTTTACATCCGTTACCCCATCCGTTACCCCATCCGCTGCAACACCTTTCTAACCACTTACCGCATTTATCGGTGAAATTCCGGCTAAATCGAGAATTTGGGGAATTAAATCTTCTCGCTTCACCGCCATGAGATGAACACCCTGACATAATTCTTTAGCTAGCCGCACTTGTTGGGCGGCGATTTCCATTCCTTCCCGTAAAGGATCTGCTGCTCCTGCTAATCGGTCAATAATAGATTGAGGAATACTGACACCGGGAACATTTTTATTAATAAACTCAGCATTCTTAGCAGATTTAAGCAAAAAAATCCCTGCTAAAATTGGTTTATTGGTTCCTGCTGCAATTTTATCCATAAATATTTCCAGCCGCTCGAAATCTGTAATCAATTGGCTTTGGAAAAATTCTGCACCCGCTTCTAGTTTACGCTCAAAGCGTCGCTGCAATCCAGACCAACTCGCAAGCTGGGGATCGACTGCTGCACCAGGGAATAAGTCTGTGCTACCATCCGTTAACGGTTTGCCATTGCCACATAATCCCCGATTCAACTTACCAATCAACTGCAACAGGCGCACCGATTCCACATCAAAAACACTCTTGGCATCCGGATGGTCGCCAGCTTTCACCGGGTCACCTGTGAGTGCTAAAATATTGTGAATTCCCAAAGCATGAGCGCCCATGAGATCCGCTTGTAAACCGATACGATTGCGATCGCGACATGCCATCTGACATATCGGCTCTATCCCCTCTTGAAGCAAAATTACAGAAGCCGCCAGAGGCGACATCCGCAACACTGCCCTCGATCCATCAGTAATATTAACTCCATGGACGCGCCCTTTCAGAGTTTGTGCCATCAGAATCATGTGGCGGGGATCTCCTCCCTTGGGTGGCGCTACCTCGGCTGTGACTAAAAATTCGCCAGATTTGACAGCGGTGCGAAAGGTGTTATAAGTGGTCATTGGTCATTGATTGTTGGTCATTTGTTATTACAGCTTAACTGAAAGCTTACTATTACAATAAGTAGGGTGCGTTATGTAACGCACGCTAATATATATGGAGTTTAGTGACAGAGTTTGCGTAATTACTGACTAGTTTCACAATATTTGATACTATCTGTAGGGTGCGTTATGTAACGCACCCTACTATATATAATGATAATTAACATGGTTCATGACTAATAGCTAATAGCTAGTTCACTAATATCCTCTTGACTGAAATACTGACGATACAATTCACATTGAGGTATTACTTGTTTGCCCCTAATCTGAACTAACCCCATCCCATGTAATTTTACAGCTTGCACCCGCTCTAATTCTACAGGTATTGGCGAAGTAGCCACTTGAATTAATCTGGTTAGCAATTCAGGATACTCTTGAAGATACCCTAATTTTCGCCGCAAATGTTCCCCATACACTCTACCTTTAGTAGCAGATTTTGGCAATAATTGCTCCAGAGTAACTTCCTGATGATGAATATGGAATAATGCCTTCCTTACCAGATAGGGATTACCGCCAACTAAATTCATTAATTGTTCAATTTGATAACTATCCCAATCTAATCCGTGACGCTGTACTAAATCTTGCACCTGTGAGGGAGTAAATTCTGGCAATTCCATCAATAGTCCCACATTAAATGGCGATTGTTCCGTATTTGATGTCAGAATAGTTTCCGTGGAATGAACCACTAATAGCCGCAGCTTTTTCCAGATATCCGTGGTAGCATCACCATATCTCGCTTTCTCATACCAACTGCGCAATAAACCCAGAAAATCCGATGCTATGTCTGGGTAGCGAAATAAGATATCCATATCATCTAAAGCGATAACTATGGGAGTATGGATTTGAGGTAATAAATAATTCTCGAAGTAGTCAGTAGTGCTGGAATTACTATCCAGGATATCATCCCAATATTCAGCCAACTGATTCGGTAATCCCAAACTCTTCCCGACAATGACACAAAACCATTGCAAGAATCGCTCCAGATTACTAAATACATTTCGACTAGCCAGTTGCAGGTTTAAAGTGACGGTGAGATATTCTTCTTGTCTTGAGTAATCTAAAATCCTTGCCATGAGGGAGGTTTTTCCCATTTGGCGAGGTGCTTGAATCCGAATTAAACTACCTGCTTGCCTAATAGTATCGTAGCAGCGTTGTTCGATGGGGGGACGTGGGATGTAAAAGGGGGAATTTAAAGTAACGATTCCTCCGGGGGCTTCTGAAAGTGGAGCAGCGGTGGTAACGGATGTGGCAGCGGATGTGGTAACGGATGTAACGGATGTAACGGATATCACAGTAGATGGGTTATTGATTTTCCCAATAGTTTCGCTTGTTACAGGCAACTCATCCGTTACATCCGTTACCCCATCCGTTGCCAATTCTTTTAATTTTCGCTCCAGCACAACTTGAACATTCTTTTTATTAATTTTTGTCTCAATAACTTGAGAAAGCAAATCCCATAAATTAGCACCCACTGTCTTAGCGTGAGCAGCAGAAAAGCGGTGCGTCTCGGCAATTTCCTCGTAGCTTTGATTATCCCACGCACCCCGCAGGATATTGAGTTGCAGGGTATCCAAGTACTTCCCAGTTTTGGCAAATACTAAAGGTTGCAGGATTGCGATGCTGTCTTCTATATTCATCAGATGTTTGTCCGCGATCAGTCTGGTACATATACTCACCAACACGCTGGTTGCTGCTGATTGAGGGACAAAAATTGTCCTGAATCTTGTCCTAGTTCCCGAAAGTATACTCGCTGACATCGGCTGGCTGCTCTCATTCTGCTCTGATGTACAAAAAAAATTTACTTAGGGAATCCTACTTTTTACATACTCTTTACATAGAATTCACAATTGAGCCTACTTCTTCATCTAAGCTTCACAATCGAGCCTACTTCTTCATCCTAGCTTCACAATCGAGCCTACCTTTTTACACTAGCTTCATAATCGAGCCTACTTCTTTACTGAAACTTTATAAACTAACTCGGTAAATGTTGCTACTTTTTGCTACTGACAGAATTTAATTGGCAGTTTAAGTTAGGTAGTAACAGGCATCCGAGAAAATACATATCTTTCAGTATTTAGCTTTTCGGATTCTATCGACTTTTTAGGTTTTACTGATTCTTTTTGAAGTAAGTAGGTGCATAAATGAAGCTCATCTCCACTTTAGGCTTGGCATCAGCGCTGTCTCTTTCTGGCTTGGCTTTCCAGGCAACAGCAAACGCCGCGATAATGGCAGGCCAGATTCAGCCGATAGCCGTTTACAACGACTTTAATGGGGCTTTTGGTCTCGCCTATGATTCCCAGAATAACCTAATGTGGTACACACAAGGCGATTCCGGAGATAGCCTAGTCCACTCCTTTAAGGCTTATAAGGACTTCACAGCTGCGGAGTTAGCACTTTTACCAGTAGTTGGTGGAGTAAAGCAAATCAGCCGTTCCGCCGCACAGGAGTCACAGTTCACTACTAATCCAGGCGGCTCTGGTCCGTTTGGGTCTCCTGGCGCTCACTTCGCCTCTCTGGCATTCGATAAAGCGACTGGTCAGCTTGTGCAGCAAGGACCTGGAACTGTGCTTCGCGCCTATGACCCAATCACTGCCGCCAACCAGGTTGCCAATTTCCGCCCCGGCAGCGCAGTTGCTGATTTTTCTGACGGCTTGGATGTGGACGGCACAAATACCTGGCACTCTCCGGATGTAGGGTCTATTTTCAAGAACGGTACGCTTTTCGCGAGTAACTCCGATTCGACAAAGACCTTATTACCAGGGTGGGCTGGACTAGGAAGTCCATCTGGCTTGGGTTGGTCAGGTGTGGAGCAGGTCGATAACAGCTTGTTTGCCATCGCTGTTCATTCAAATGCTGACACCGGACGTTCCCGGACGCTGGTTCGCTTTGATCTGACTACGGGAGACCTTGTGGGATTCGATCCAGATGGAGACCCAGTAGCAGCTCGCTGGGAAGACTTGGCATTCGACAATGAATTCCTCTACGCTGCTGACTTGCGCGGGAATGCCAATGGAAATAACATTCCTGGGGATGTCTATGTCTTCAAAGTAACGGGCGGTCTCGATCCAAATCCAGAGAAAGTTCCCGAACCCGCTTCAACCCTAGGCTTACTCGCAATCGGTGCATTAGGCGCTACTTCAGCCTTCAAGCGTAAAAATAACCAAAATTAAAATAATCTAACTAGAAACTCAATATTAATTACTGCTGTATCTTCTTGAAATAGATCCGGCAGATTTTTCATTTAAACACAATAACTTACCAAACCTCAGTCAAATCCAAGACAAATCCTGGCAGTACATCTTCTCCAGATAAAGACATCGGACAATCTAATATTTCCACATCCGGCTCCTGCCTATATATCTCCACTTTCTGATTCTTCCGATCGATCAACCATCCCAAAATAGCACCATTAGCTATATATTCCCTCATTTTCTCCCGCAATGGTTCCATATTGTCAGACTGAGAACGAAGTTCGACAACAAAATCTGGGCAGATAGGAGCAAAACCTTCTCTTTCTGTAGGCGTAAGAGCTTCCCATCTTTCTAATTTAACCCAAGAAGCATCTGGAGAGCGGTCAGCACCATTGGGCAATTTAAAACCTCCAGAAGAGTCAAATACTACCCCTAGCTTACTTTGACGATTCCATAGCCAAAGCTGTCCCGAAATATCTTGGTTACGCTTGCTCGTATAACTTCCAGTTGGGGGCATAACAATTAATTCTCCTGTAGCTTTTCTTTCTAGCCTTAAGTCACGGTTAGTGGCAGCAATTTGTTGGAATTGCTCCTGAGTTACTTTAAATGTTTGGGGAATGGCAATGGTGGGTTTCAGCATATTATTTCTTTTCTGGTGGCAAATAGTCTATATCTAAAATCTGTGCCATAGTGTAAAGGCAATTTTCCATCCTAACTTAATCTTAGTAAACCGCAGTCAAATTTCAGACAAACCCTGGTAGCATATCCTCTAGAGTACAGGAGCAGATGTGGCAGCGGATGTGGTAGCGGATGTAGCGGATGGGTTATTGGTTTTCCCAATAACTTTGCTTTTCACAGCTAACTCATCCGTTGCCACATCCGTTACATCCGTTACCCCATCCGTTGCCACATCCGTTAC
>NZ_JAMZMM010000648.1 GCF_024178385.1 Limnofasciculus baicalensis BBK-W-15
GGTGAGGTATGGTTGCCTCAAGCTCCTTTCGGAGTAAAGTTAGCTTTGCCAATGTTATCGGTCGGTACTATCCAAAAAGCACTGGCTTAACCCGTTACGCCTGTTTAACTTTTCGGTTCTAGAGCAGGAAACTAGCTACGCATTTCCTGGTAGGAACTTTAACGCTTACCGATAACGTAGGTATTTCTACCAAAGGCTGGTCAACTTCCGGGCTTCAGTTTTTTAGGCTGGAAGCCCCGTGTCAAGAGACCGGGGTTGTTGACTAGTTATTCGTTACTGTGCGGTTTTGCGATCACTTCTCTATGTTAATGGTTGGAGAGTGGGTAGTGGGGAATGGGGAGTGAGTGCAATAAAAAGTTGAGAATCCCGGTTTCTCCAAGAAACCGGGATTCTTTCAGGCAGTTATCAAAACTTATGGCAAAATCTAATCTAAAACAATGCCATAGTGGGATTAGTGCTATAGTTGGGGAAAATCTGAGAGAGCTGTGCTACGTTAAGTTCGATATGTTGGGTTAATATGGACGCGATCGCATTCCGGTAATCTGTAATAATCTCTAAGTCCCGTTTTTCGTATAACTCAGACTCATTGAGACCAGGCCATTCTCCATAAATCTTACCACCGCGAATCCCTCCACCCAATACCCACATTACATTACCATGTCCGTGGTCAGTACCCCCATTGCCATTTTCTGCCACAGTACGACCAAATTCTGATAACACTACAATAACTGTATCTGAGTAAACTGGACCCAATTCCTTAACTAAAGTAACCAAACCTTCAGCTAAAGGCTTGAGTCTTGATGCTAATTGACCATTACTGCTACCCTGATTTACATGAGTATCCCAACCTCCCAAAGCCATAAATGCTAATTGAGTTTTCCCATCGCCTACCATCAGTTTTGCTAGTTTGCGGGTATCGTTAGCAAAACCAACTGGAGATGGCGCACCCCGAGAAGCTTGCATCATTTCTGAATTCAATTCGTTAAGCAAAATTTCTCTAACTTTATCGCCTTCTTGATAGGTAAGACTGATCGGATCGTTTCCATTATATAATTGTGCAAATGCTCTATTAATCTCAGGACGATCTATTGCTAGTGCATTATTGGTATTATTTCCAGATGGTAGGTTAGCCACTGACATTTTACCAGTGAGAATGCGCGGTATAGTTGCACCTACATTTACTGCTTGGACTGGGCTATCTTTAGGAAGAATACCTAATAGTCGATTCAGCCAACCATCTTGTGTAGTTTTAACACCAGGAGTCCCACTTTCCATGTAATCTTGAGCATCAAAATGGGAACGAGTCGAGTCAGGGGAACCGCAGGCGTGAATAAAAGCTAAACTGCCTTTCTCCCACAATGGCATGATATCCGCGAGGGCTGGATGCAAGCCAAACCTTCCATCTAAATCTAATACTCCGTCTTTTTCTCCCGGTTTAGGAATAGCAATTCTTGGTCTAGCTTCATAGTAATTACTTTCTTGATAAGGGACAACTACATTCAATCCATCGACTGCACCTCGGAGAAATATCACAATTAATCGTTTGCGATTATTGGTTTGGGCAATTCCTCTTACTGCCCAACCGTTGATACCGATAGGGATAAGTCCAGCAGCGGCTATAATTGCGGCATTTTGTAATAATTTTCGTCTATTCATAGGAGGGAATGGGGAGTGGGGAATGGGG
>NZ_JAMZMM010000649.1 GCF_024178385.1 Limnofasciculus baicalensis BBK-W-15
GTCATTATTCAAGAACTCTACGATGATCAAGGGAAAAACTCAAAGTTCATTCCTGTCACTTTTACTCCCCAGGACGCTGATTTTATTCCCAGTCCTCTAGGCAGTGCGACTAACTATAGGCTGAATACGACAGATGGGTATGAACTGCTTTACCGTCGTCTGACAAATCAACCTAGAACCCGCAAACCGGATCTCGGTAAATTACAAACTTTAGCCCCGCGCGATCGCAAACAGGTTTTTCCAGCTATTTCAGATGATTCACCAGCTTCTAATTCTCGCCCACTCAACTTTTTTGCGCTTGATGATACTTGGGTTGGTCGGGAAAGTCTGATTCAGGATTTGAGTCGTCGGGTTGAATCGTCTTGTCGATTATTAATATTGGTGGGGATCACAGGGATTGGGAAAACGGCTTTGGGGGAACGATTGGCGGTCGAGTTGTCCGACTGGTTTGAGGGAGACTGGAGCAAGTTTCACGAAGAAAACTTTGAGAATGAAGAGCAAACTTCTGATTTTGCTAGTGTAGCAGCGAGGTGGTTGGAAAAGTGGGGCGAAGTGGTTACGCCGGAAGATCGTAAAGATACTCAGCGCTTACTATATCGATTGGTGAGACACCTGCGAGAGAATCGATATTTGGTGCAGATTGATTCTTTGGAGAAAATTTTGCAGGGTAATGAAGAGGAAGGATGGAGCGATTTTAAAGATGAGTGGTGGGTGCGATTTTTTGAAAGTTTGCTAGCCGCAGATTCTTGTGAAAGCTGTATCATCCTAACTTCGCAAGATTTACCTGGACAGATAGAACAAGTAGGTACTCGTTACCAAAATTTCTGGCATTGCCAACCTTTGAGAGGGTTGGAAGAACCAGAACGGTTAGCATTGTTTGCGAAAACTGGACTCGAAGTTAGTGCAGAGTCAACAGGTAGAGCTTATCTAGAGCGGATTGGGGGTGCATACGAAGGGCATCCTTTAGCGTTGCGGGTGATTGCTGGTGAAATAGTTAATCGTCCTTTTAATGGTAATGTTTTAGGGTATTGGAATCTCTATCGAAAAGAAATTGAAGAAGTTGAAAAGGCAATTGAAGAAGCAAAAAGTCAGGGAATAACTGCATCGAAAGATGACCAATTTAATTTACATAAATATACTCAAAAGTTACGCACCAATGTAAGAGTTAGGCTAGAGAAAACATTTGATCGGTTAAAAGAGGGAGTTCGTGAAGCTTATTTATTGTTATGTGAATCTTCGGTTTATCGCTGTGAAGTACCAGCAGTTTTTTGGTTAAGTCACTTAGAAGATTGGGACATTGATGAAGGAGGTCAACAAATGGCTTTAGAGGCTTTAAAAAATCGCTATTTAGTTGAGGAAAAATTTGATGAACATAATCAATATTTACTCAGGCAGCATAATATGATCAGAGGAGTATCTTTAGAACATTTAAGAAAGTTGGATTAGGAAGATGATGATTGATTTAAAATTTTCTTATGAATCTAATTTTCAGCTATTAGATATTCCAATTCGAGTAAAACAGCTAATAGCTGAAATTGATCTTGTTTTACTGAAACAAAATAACTCTCATATTTCTCATTGGGAAAAAGCTCATTATAGAGCAATCAAAAACTGGCTATTGAAATACAAACCAGCGAGTAATAATCCATCAAATTTGGAAAAAGTAACAGGATATATAGA
>NZ_JAMZMM010000217.1 GCF_024178385.1 Limnofasciculus baicalensis BBK-W-15
CCCTACTCCCCACTCCCTACTCCCTACTCCCCACTCCCCATATTGAAAAGAACAAGAAAAGTACGATATTATAAATATATAAAAGATTTTTCGGAAAGCTTGTAAACAAAGAGGGTGCCTTCAGGGGTGCGTTCCCAAGTCAAGCCTACCCATTAAGCCGAATACTTCAAATAAAAGTTTTAGTCCCAACCAGGACAACGCCCCATCAGTGAAGCTGAATGAGCTACTGTCTAAATTCCGACTGTCCTCAGCCCAAAAATCCCATCCACGTCAATACCTGTCAGGCGTGCGGTACCAATCTTCTATTGCGCGATCGCTATCGTGTATTGAAGACACTAGGTCAAGGAGGATTTGGAGCTACATTTCTCGCTCGAAATGAGTCTCTGCCAGGTCATCCCAAATGCGTAATCAAGCAACTCCGTCCCGCCTCGAATGACCCCCAGATCCTGGAAATGGCTCAAAAGCTATTTGAGCGAGAAGCCAAAACTCTGGGAAGGATTGGCAATCATCCCCAAGTACCCTCACTGTTAGACTACTTTCAAGATAATCAACAGTTTTACCTGGTACAAGAGTATGTGAGCGGCTCCACCCTCCAGCAGGAGATTCGGGAATTAGGACCATTACCAGAATCTGGGGTCAAGCAATTTTTGAGTGAAATATTGCCACTCCTCCAACATATCCACAATCGGGGAGTCATTCACCGAGACGTAAAACCCGCTAATATAATTCGTAGAGAGCAAGATCGCAAACTAGTATTAATTGACTTTGGTGCTGTCAAAGATGAAGTCAGCCTAGCGGCTGTTGCTAATACCTCAGACCATACAGCATTGACAAATTTCGCCATTGGTACTCCAGGTTTTGCACCTCCAGAACAAATGGCATTGCGACCAGTTTATGCCAGCGATATTTATGCCGTGGGAGTCACTTGCATTTATTTGTTGACAGGGAAATCGCCAAAAGACCTAGATTATAATCCTGCCACAGGAGAAATGCTCTGGCGCAAGAACGTTCATGTCAGCGACCATTTTGCTGATGTCTTGAAAAAAATGTTAGAAGCTGCTGTCAAACAGCGCTATGAGTCGGCTGAAGATGTGTTAAGAGCGCTAGATTTGGAGCCTTATCTAGACAGTTTAGCCAAAGGATTAGCAATTCCGAACGCACCAAACTATAACGCGCAACCCACTGAGTCAGAGGACTTCAGTACCCCAAGTTCCAATTCAACCCCCTCAACTGCTACTGCGAAAATGGCTGCTAGGATTAAAGCCAGACGGGAGAAGAAAGAACGTAGCAATCCTGGAATCAACACGGTAGGAAGACCTCCGCGTTTGGGTACATCTGGGCCAAAAACCACTCCTAATTCTGCTAATACCCAAGGTGCTACTGCTGGTAAGCCTAAACCCCAAAAGCTTGATGCTAACAGGGTGTTAGCAGAGTATAGAAATGGTCGTCGGGACTTTGGTTGTCAGGATTTGAGTGAGTTAGAACTACCCAAAGTTGACTTGTCAGGAGGGATTTTCCGGGAAGCCAAGTTGAGTAAGACTAATTTGCAGGGAGCAAATTTATCTCAGAGTACTTTTAGTCAGGCAAATTTGCAGTGGGCGAACCTGCGCGAGGCTAATTTGGGACGGGCTTATTTTAACTTTGCAAATTTAGAAGCGGCTGACTTACGAGGCGCGGATCTTAGCTTTGCCCATATTAGTCATACAAATCTCAAAAGTGCTAATCTCTCTGGTGCAAATCTAACAGGCGCACGCATTACCGAGGAACAACTCAAGCAAGCTAAGACAAACTGGACAACGATCTTCCCAAATGGTAAGCGGGGTTCTTGGTAATAGTTGTTATACCCTCCTACCAATTGATCTTTACAATATCTTCATAAACATCCCCCCATCTTTATCAAAACTTCATCAGCAATAAAGATGTATTTTGCTTAAAATTACTTAGTTAGTACCCAAAATACTGGCTAAATTAGGATATCCTGAATATATAAAAGATTTCTTTGGAAGGCTTGCCAAGAAAAGGGTGCATTCGGCGGTACGTTTCCAACCCAAGCCAAATCATTAATCCGAGTGCTTAAATATCAAAGCTTTAAGCCCAGCCAGGGCATCAGCCAGTTATAAGGTTCTGAATTTGTTACTGTCCAACTTCTGACTATCCTCTGCCGAAAAATACAATGCAAGTAAATATCTGTAAGCCTTGTGGTTCCGAACTTCTATTGCGCGATCGCTATCGCGTACTCAGTATACTAGGCAAAGGTGGATTCGGGGCGACATTTCTAGCTCAAAATGAGTCCCTCCCGGGTTCCCCCCAATGCGTGATCAAACAACTCCGTCCCGCCACCAATGAGCCCCACCTTGTACAAATGGCGCAGAGGATGTTTGAGCGAGAAGCTACCACTCTGGGAAAGCTTGGGGATCATCCCCAAATCCCCTCGCTGTTAGATTACTTTAAATACAATCAACAGTTTTATTTGGTACAAGAGTATATTAGCGGGTCAACCCTTCAGCAGGAGATTAAAGAGCAAGGTCCCCTTACAGAAGTGGGAGTTAAATATTTTTTGAGTGAAATATTACCCTTGCTTCAACATATCCACAGTCAGGGAGTGATTCACCGGGATATTAAACCCGCTAATATCATTCGTCGGGAACCAGATCGTAAACTAGTATTGATTGACTTTGGGGCTGTCAAAGATGAAGTCAGCCTAGCCGCTGTTGCTAATACCTCAGATCAGACGGCGTTGACGAATCTGGCAATTGGTACTCAAGGTTTTGCTCCACCAGAACAAATGCAATTGCGACCAGTTTATGCTAGCGATATTTATGCTGTGGGCGTGACTTGTATTTATTTATTGACAGGGAAATTGCCAAAAGACTTAGATTATAATCAGTCAACAGGAGAAATGCTCTGGCGGCAGTACGTTGATGTCAGCGATCATTTTGCTGGTGTATTGAAAAAAATGCTGGAAGAGGCTGTCAAACAGCGTTATCAGTCGGCGGAAGAAGTCTTAAGAGCGCTGGATCTTGAGGCTTATATTGACACTTTAAAAAATGGCTTTACCTGGGGTAATTCACATAAACCAAACGGTAAATCGACCCAGAAAGACCAAAAGATAGAGAGTGTACCTTCAAGTGGCAAAACCGCTACTGCCAGGTTAGCAGAAATGATTGCCAAACGCAAAGAGAAAGAGAAAAATGATAACAGCGCCGCAGGTTCCCCCACAGGAGGGATTAGGCGTACTGCGAACACCTCTGGACCAGCTACTGGTATTAATTGGTCAAATAGTCAGGGTTCTAGTGTGGGTAAGCTAAAGCATCAACAACTAGATGCTGATAGCGTGAAAACTTATTATAAGAGTGGCAGGAAAGACTTTGCCTATAAGGATTTGAGTAGGTTAGACTTGCAAAAAGTTAACTTGTCTGGTGGAATTTTTAAGGAAGCTAAGTTAATCAGAACTAATTTACAGGGATCTAATTTAGAACAGGCAAATTTTAGTAAAGCAAATTTGCAAATGGTGAACCTGCAAGAAGCGAATTTGAGTCGGAGTTACTTTGAAGGTACAGACTTACAAGCAGCCGATTTGCAAGGTGCTGATCTGAGTTTTGCCAATATTAGTAATACCAATATGACTAATGCAAATCTCTGTGGTGCTAATCTAAAGGGAGCTAAAATTACAGAACAACTACTCAAGCAAGCGAAAACAAACTGGAAAACGATTTTTCCGAATGGTAAACGGGGTTCTTGGTAATGGTTGTTAGTTGTTAGTTATTGGTTGTTAGTTATTTGTTGTTAGTTGTTGGCAAGATCATCAATTGGATCTAATTATTGTTGATTGACGAACAAATAATATCAATTCCGGTTATGTCGAGATTGTTTGTAGTAGGCACTTCAGTTTCATGTAGGGTGGGCACTCCCCCAGAGAACTTGAAAATCTGATTATTACCTTAGTGGGGAGTGCCCACCCTACCGTTATTGTTTATGGTGCAAGATCTGAGTTATAGCAACTGCCAGGGCGGTTAAGTCATTGATCGGAGTCGAAATACACTGACAAAGTGACCAAAAATGCACTAAGCGCCTTGGCGACTGCTATACAACAAATAACAAATAACAAATAACTAACAACTAATAACAAATAATAAATAACAAATAACTAACAACAACCAACTTGTAACACTTGTACAGATTGGCCTGCTGGAATTAAAGTTTGACCAATAGGAACTAGAGCAAGACCTGTAGTTTGTGCTAAATTGATTAAATTACCGGAATTTTGGCTGCCACTGGCAAGATGGAATTGATAGCTACCCTCTACCAAACGTAACTGTCCCCAAAGATAACTTTCTCGTCGTCCATCTGATTGTAAATCGTGATGTGCGATCGCATTTACAAACATTGGCCCCCATTTATCTTGAGGTAAGCCTGACAGTTTGCGCAATGCGGGTTGTACAAATCGCCAACAACTTACGAGGGCAGATACTGGATTTCCTGGTATGCCAAAATATAATATAGGACGATTAGATCCCCCCTTACCCCCCTTATTAAGGGGGGAATTTAAGATGGGGGAATTTAAGATGGGGGAATTTAAGGATGGAGGAAATGTGGCGAAGGTTAGGGGTTTACCAGGTTTAATGGCAACGGAACGAATATGAATTTCGGCATCTAGTTCAGCTAAAATTTCATCTACATAGTCATAATCTCCTACAGAAACACCGCCTGTAGAGAGAACGATATCAGCCCCAAGGATAGCTTGTGCGATCGCATTTTTCAGTACTTCTGGATTGTCCCGCACAATACCTCCCAGCTTCGGTATCCCACCAGCAAGTGTCACCCAGGCGGCTAGAGCATACTGATTAGAATCTACAATTTGTCCAGGTTTCAAAGGTTCATCAGGTGTCACCAATTCATCACCTGTGGAGAGAATTGCTACCTTGGGGCGGCGATATACTGTGAGCTGGGTACATTGTGCCGCTGCTAATACCGCAATTTCTGGCGCGGTGAGGACAGTTCCAGGATGAAGGAGAGTTGCTCCTCCACGGTAAAATGCTCCTTGGTGACGGACAAAAGCTTGGTGTTTCGGAGGCTCAAAGATAATAACCCGATGATCTTCCCTTTTAGTGCATTCCTGCATTACCACCGTATCAGCCCCCTCTGGCATGACAGCACCTGTTAAAATACGGGCAGCTTGATGGGGTTGAATTACCCGTTGGGGTTGATAGCCTGCGGGAATTTCTTCCACTATTTCTAAAATAGCTGGTTGTTCCCTATTACAGAATTCGACATCCCGATAACGGACAGCATAGCCATCCATCGCCGAATTATCCCAATGGGGAAAATCTAGTTTACTCGTGACAGAGGAAGCCAAAATGCGATTTGTGGCAGAGGATAAGTCTATAACCTCGGTATCTAATTGACCATCCAGAGGTTTTACAAGATCTAAAATAATTGACTCAGCTTGTTTGACTGGCAGCATTACGATCCTTTGAGCGATCTTATTTATATATAGCAGCGATAACATAGATTGACACTCCCCGGTTTAAAAACACGGGGATTCTTAAGACTTCGCAGCCTTAATATCCTGATTAATCAGGTTCCCAAACTCACTACGTTTGCTTTTTGAGCGTGGTGATATCTTTTGGGCGTTTAGGTGTCTAGCACCAAGTTTCGCCGAGTCCCGACGTACTATTTCTAATCCTCTATCCCTGATAGTTTTTGCCGCACCAATATCAGCGTGTTCATGATAGCCGCATTCAGTACAAATGAATTTTTCTCTATTGCGGTTACTCGCGTGAATATGGCCACAACTTCTACATTCTCGGCTAGAGTTTTGGGGATTAACTTTAATTACGACCTTTCCTTGCTGATGCCTCCGGCACGCTAGCGCGAATACAGCGAGATACTCAATCTTTAAAATTAAATCGCTCCATCCAGCATCAGCGATAGCACGATTTAAACCTTTCTTTCTTGACTGTCCATTAGGCATAAACCGCCCTCTATTGTCAGTTTTGACCCGACAGCGTTTCATCATTCCAGAAACGTTTAAATCTTCCAGGGCAATTCCATCTACATTTCTCGATACAATTTTATTTGCTACTTTCCATTGGTAAGCTTGGCGTTTATCGGCAATTCGTTTGTGTAAACGCCCTAATTTCTTAGCTGATTTTTTTTGATTATTACTTCCTTTCGCTTTACGACTAACACTCTTTTGTCTAATTTTGAGAATTAGTCGAGTTTTTTTGTTGGTTGAGAACTTGGGATTGTCTATTTGATATCTATCTGACAGATGAACAAGTTTGGTAATTCCTAAGTCACAACCGATTACTTTTTTGACCTCAGCTAAAGGTTTAGCGATATAATCTGGTACAGTTTTATCTTCAATTCTGATAGACAGAAACCATCCATCTTGACGCTGACGAACCGTAGCCGCTTTAATAGTAAAACCATTCGGTATTGGACGTGAATTGTGAAAACGCATCCAGCCCAATTTGGGCAAATAGATTTTGCTACCTTGTACTTTCACACCCATTGAGTATGTAAAAGATGTGAAATTACTGCGGTTTTTAAATTTAGGGAAACCTCTACCGTCAAAAAAGTTTTGGTAGGCAATGTCAAGACGTTTAACATTTTGCTGTAAAATAGTTGAATCAATGCCACCATACCAAGGTCTAGCCTGCTTTAATTCTGGCAAGGCAGTAATTTGGATATCACCAGGACTTCTCCTGGGGTTTTTGGGTTTACCTTCTTTGTCGAATAGAGTATTTTTCCAGGGCGAGCCAGTTGCACCATTTTTGCTCACAAAGCACGTTAATGGACAAGCTTCAGATTTAGCTCTGAGATCGCAGTATTCACATTGAATATACTGTTGGTTATATTGAGATATCCTGTCTCCTAAACACCAATTGTAATGACTTCTGAGCATGTTTACCCAGTTGGACATTTTTAAATTCTGAGTGGTATTAGGGCGTAGCTTATAAACGTAGTTTGTTAGCAGATTTACATCACCTTCTTTATGTGTTATATTGTATTTATTCTAGATTTATCGGAGAGTTATGTCAATAACTAAAGAAAAAAATTACTAGACTAATCAGTCTCAAGTATTCATAAGACTGATATGATGGGAGGTTTTAGCCTCCAAAACGGTTTTCATCCCCGGTCTATAGCTTGCTTCCCGCAGGGTAGACACGGGGTTTTCAACCTGTTTTCTTATAAGTTAGAGAGCCGAACCCAGCCATGTCTATCGAACGCCTCCCCAAGCGCTTCCCCAAAGTGCCAATTGAGCGACGGGCTTATGCCTTCCTGATTGATTTTGTTACCATTTGGCTACTTAGCTCCTTGGTGGGGAGTAATATATTCCTTCAAGGGTTAGTATTCATGGTCCTGTGGTTCGCTTTCCGAGTGGTGCTAGTGTCGGGGAATCAAGGTCAAAGTCTAGGAAGTTGGGCTTTTGATATGAAAGTGCTAGAGACAGAATACAATAAGGTTCCTGGACTTATAACGCTAGCCAAGCGAGAAGGCATTCTGGGCTTTTGTGCTTTGTTAGCCACGATTGGCTTAACTATTGGATTGGCTAACGGGATCTCCTTGTTAGTCCTGATTGCTCCCTTGATAGGCGATTGTACCATTGCCCTGTCCGATCCAGATACTCAGCAAGCATTCCACGACCGAATCGCCCAAACTGCAATCGTACAAACCCGTCGGGGCTTTTCCCTCGACTTGCGGCTCAGGAAAATGTTTGCTCTTATTAAAGGTCGTATGCAAAAATAAGAGTTTGTGTTTAATTTCGCTAATCCATTTGATTTTCTACAAATAGGGCTATGGCAAGTAAGAAAGGTGTTCGCATTATCATCACATTGGAATGTACCGAGTGTCGCAGTAACCAAAACAAGCGATCCCACGGTGTTTCCCGGTATACGACCAAGAAGAACCGTCGTAACACCACGGGGCGTTTAGAATTGAAGAAATTCTGCACCCATTGCAACAAACATACCGTTCACAAAGAAATTAAGTAGCGGTAGTGATTTGTGGTTGGTTATTTGTTGTTAGTGATTTGTGGTTGGTTATTTGTTGTTAGTGATTTGGCAAGAATAATTTGCGGTCAGCTCCTTTACAAAAATAAACAACAAACAACCAAAAACAAACAACCAAAAACAAACAACCAAAAACAAACAACCAAAAACAAACAACCAAAAACAAATTATGACCTACTTTCGCAAACGTCTTTCTCCGATCAAGCCAGAAGATCCCATCGATTACAAAGATGTAGAACTACTGCGCAAATTCATTACGGAACGAGGAAAAATTCTGCCTCGGCGGATTACGGGATTAACCTCTCAACAACAAAGAGCCTTAACTAGCGCCATTAAACGCGCTCGTCTTTTAGCACTGCTACCCTTCATTAACAAAGAAGGTTAAGCAAAAGAATCCCCATCTATAATCAATGATTTAGATGGGGATAGTTCAAATAAAAGCTACTGGGGATAGCAAAACGGGTGGACAAAGGAACAATAATTGAATTTCGCCTACAAGGAGAACGGCGTATAGCAATCTGCGATCGTCCAGAAGGCAAAAAGCACTGGATTGTCATAGATGAACGCGGTCAATCTCATACACTTCATCCCCGAGAAATCGCATACCAAGTGAAGGGATGTACTTTTAAGCAGTCAGAAATCAAAGACTTTATCAAACAAGTTGAGCCATTGCTAGATCCTGACAGTTTGGAAGTAGCATGGGAATTGTTGGTTGAAGATGGAGAGATGGTGACTTGCGAGGAAATGGCACAGCTATTGTTTTCTGACACTAGTCCCCATTTATGCTATGCTGCTCACTGTTTGCTGGATGAGGATAAACTCTATTTTAAGCAAAAGGGAGATAGCTACGAACCCCGTCCTGCGGCTAAAGTAGCTGAAATAAAACACCAACAATCAGCAGCTCAATCTAAGCAGCGGGAACAAGAAGAATTTTTAAGCCGCATTCAGGGGAAACTCAATGGTGTAGCGGTAGAATGGCAGGATAGCGATCGCAATCGCCTAGATGTGTTAGAAAAATACATCCTCAATCCAGAAAATGCTTTTCGTGTCGCTCAGGAACTTCTAGCACTGCTGGAGCGTCAACAAACTCCACAAGCGGCCTTAGATTTATTAGTGGAGTTAGGTTGGTGGAGTCCTCACGAGAACTTGTTTTTGCGTCGCTCTCAAATTCCTATTCAATTTCGTCGTGAGGTACTTGAATTGGCTCAACAACGCCTGAATTTTATACCTCTTGATTCAGATAAGAACCGTTTGGATTTAACTCATCTGAAAGTCTACACTATTGATGATGAAAGTACCCAGGAAATTGACGACGGTCTAAGTTTAGAAACACTAGATGATGGGAGGGAACGAGTATGGATACATATTGCCGATCCTACCCGATTAATCGTACCGGGAGATGAACTTGACCTGGAAGCTAGGCGACGCAGCACCACATTGTATCTGCCTACAGGGATGATTCCCATGTTCCCACCGGAATTGGCAACTGGACCAATGAGTTTGGTGGAAGGTCAAATTTGTCCGGCGCTGAGTTTTGGGGTAATATTAGATGAAATTGGCAGTATTCAAGAATACAGTATTCATGCCAGCCTGATTAAACCAACCTATCGCCTCACTTATGAAGATGTGAATGAGATGTTGGAGTTGGGGATACAGGGCGAGTCGGAAATAGAAGCGATCGCAAAATGGGCAAAGCAACGAGGGCGATTGCGTCAGTCACAGGGATCGATTACGATCCACATGCCAGAGGCGGTAATCAAAGTATGTAAGGATGATGAGATCGCAATTGAAGTTTTAGAAGATTCCCGCTCCCGACTCCTTGTAGCAGAAATGATGATTCTGGCAGGGGAAGTGGGAGGGCGCTACGGGCAAACTCATCAAATTCCCCTACCTTTTCGCGGTCAACCTCAGCCAGAATTACCTCCTGATGAAGAATTATCCCTATTGCCACCTGGACCAGTAAGATTCTGTGCTATGCGTCGCTGTATGCCTCGCTCTGAGATGAGTATTACCCCGGTGCGTCATGCTGGTTTGGGTTTGGAAACCTATAGTCAAGTTACCTCTCCTATTCGTCGCTATAGCGATTTATTGGCTCATTTTCAGATTAAAGCCCATTTACGGGGTGAACAATTACCATTTTCTGCTCAAACCCTCCAAGAAACTATGCAGAGTGTGATTAGTACTGCACAAGAAGCAACTCTGGTAGAGCGTCAAACTAATCGCTATTGGGGATTAGAATATTTGCGCCGTCACTCACAAAAATCCTGGCAGGCTTTGGTATTGCGCTGGATTAGAGAACACGATAACTTGGGGCTGATTCTATTAGAAGAGTTGGGATTAGAGTTGATCATGCGTTTCAATCGGCAAGTGGAATTGGGCGAGCAAATCAATGTTCAAGTTAGTCACGCAGATCCCCGTCAAGATGTGATTCATTTTCGGGAGTTAATCGAACAAGCAGTGGTGAGTTAGGGAAGGGGGGACAAGGGGGAC
>NZ_JAMZMM010000218.1 GCF_024178385.1 Limnofasciculus baicalensis BBK-W-15
AAACAACAAGAGATAATAAACCAAAGGTGATTGTCGAAGCTCAAGGCTGGTATAAGGATGCTAATGGGAATGTGATTCTTACTGCTGCACCGACTACAGTAACACCCCATGGGAGTTGGTTGAGTTCAACTAATTGTCAGGCTCAACAAAATTGATCTCCAGTAGTCAATCAATAGACATTTCCTTTCACGGGTAATACTTTTAGAAAGACTTATTCAGCAAGCCCTATCTAGACACCCGCTTGAAAAATCTGGTTAGCAGTTAGGATTAACTCAGGGAAAGTTGGTGATACGATCCGATCATCACCTCTGAAGTGACTAACTTGGTATTCTCCATCTATCAGTTGGTGAATAAAGATAGTTGGTTGTTTGGGAGTACCAATAAATCGTCTACCGCCCAAAGCCAAGTAATCAGCAATCCAATATTCAGGAATACCGATTTCCTCATAGTCTTTAACCTTAGTCAAATAATCAACACGCCAATTGGTGCTGACAACTTCAATCACCAAGGGTACTGATGCAGCCTGAGTAACTGTAGATTCTTTCTTCCACAAAGATTCGTTGACCAAATTGGGACGGTTCAGTAATAGAATGTCTGGTAAATAACCTGATTCGCGCTCGGGTGGTTTGACCAATGCTTGATTAGGTATAAAGTAAGGCAGATTTAATCTTCTATATTCAAAGGCTAACTCCGTAGTTAACAAACCTTTAACTTCTTCATGTCCTCCCAGTGGCTGCGACATCTCAACAATTACCCCATCATGCAGTTCATATCGTCGCTCTTCTGGTTTCCATTGGGCAAACTCCTCAAAGGTTACTAGCTTGGTTTTCGGTAAGGCTTGAACCATAATTTACCTAATCAATTCCTCCATAATGCCATCTATAGCAATATTTTGGTTCCGGAAAATCTACCCTCGCAAAACTTATTCAAACCACAGTTTGAGGCTCCAGTAACTTAACCACAGCTTTCTTGCTGAAAGTTAGACTATTTTCTACACACTCAACCATTATCGTATCACCTGCGATAAACTGATTTTCCAATAGTTTAGTTGCGATCGCGTTTTCTAATTCTCTCTGAATCGCTCGTTTCAAAGGACGCGCCCCATATACTGGATCGTACCCTACATCTGCCAAATAATCCTGTGCCTCTGACGATAATTCAATATTAATCTTTTGATCGGATAAAAGTCGCTCAATCCGTTTGAGTTGAATTACGACGATTTGGCGTAATTCGGTTTTGGTTAGGGTGTGGAAGATAATATTATCGTCTACGCGGTTGAGAAATTCGGGGCGAAAATGTGCCCTTAGCGCATCCGTCACCCGTTTCTGCATTTCTTCGTACTGCGAATCATCCCCCGCCACACTTAGAATATGGTCACTGCCAATATTACTCGTCATCACGACAATCGTATTGCGGAAATCTACTGTTCGCCCTTGAGAGTCGGTAATGCGCCCGTCGTCAAGTACTTGTAACAAAACGTTAAATACATCTCGGTGGGCTTTTTCCACTTCATCCAGCAATACCACAGAATAAGGTCGTCGCCGCACTGCTTCGGAGAGTTGTCCCCCCTCCTCATATCCCACATATCCAGGTGGTGCGCCAATTAATCGAGAAACTGAATGTTTCTCCATATATTCCGACATATCAATCCTGACGATAGCGTCATCGCTGTCAAATAGGAATTGGGCTAACGCTCTGGCAAGTTCAGTTTTACCTACCCCACTTGGCCCCATAAATAAGAATGAACCAATTGGGCGGCCAGGATCTTTCATTCCTGCCCTAGCGCGACGAATTGCAGCGGCTACGGCGGATACTGCCTCACTTTGTCCAATGACGCGCTGATGTAAATGTCCTTCTAGTTGTAATAATTTTTGTCTTTCTGTTTCCAGGAGACGTTTTACGGGAATCCCTGTCCATTTAGCGACAATTTCGGCAATATCAGCTTCGGTGACTTGTTCTCTTAGCAAAGCTGTACCACCTGCTTGTAATTCTAGCATGAGGGCTTCTTTAGCTTCGCGATCGCGCTGGACACTTTCCAATCGTCCATACTTAAGTTGGGCGGCTTTATTCAAATCATAAGCTCTTTCTGCCTGTTCGATTTGGACTCTTAATTGTTCTTCTTCTTCTTTGAGAGTACTTATCTCTTGTAATAGCTGTTTTTCCGATTCCCATTTGGAGGATAGTACTTGTTGTTTCTCGGTTAAATTAGTAATTTCTTTCTCTATCCGTACCAGTCTTTCGGCTGTGATGCTACCAGCTAGATTCTCCCCTTCTAAAGATAACTTTTCCATCTCTAACTGCATCAATCTCCGGTCAATTCCTTCCAATTCCGCTGGTTTGGAAGTTATTTCCATCTTAATTTTGGCTGCGGCTTCATCTACTAAATCAATGGCTTTATCAGGCAAAAAGCGATCGTTAATATAACGTTGAGATAAAGTAGCCGCTGCAACTAAAGCCGAATCAGTAATATTAACCCCGTGATGGACTTCATACCTTTCCTTAAGTCCTCGTAAAATAGAAATAGTATCCTCTACATTGGGCTGTTTAACTAAAACAGGTTGAAAGCGACGTTCCAAAGCAGCATCTTTTTCGATATATTTACGATATTCATCTAAAGTAGTAGCCCCAATACAGCGAAGTTCCCCTCGTGCCAACATTGGTTTGAGCAAATTCCCAGCATCCATTGCCCCTTGCTGAGAAGCACCAGCCCCAACTACAGTATGTAATTCATCAATAAATAGAACAATTTGACCTTCTGAGTCAGTCACTTCTCGTAAAACTGCCCTCAGTCTATCTTCAAATTCGCCCCGATATTTTGCCCCAGCAATCAGACTGCCAATATCTAAAGAAATAAGCTGACGATTTTTCAGAGATTCCGGGACATCACCATTAATAATACGCTGGGCTAAACCTTCTGCGATCGCAGTTTTTCCCACTCCCGGCTCCCCAATCAGTACTGGGTTATTTTTCGATCTCCGAGATAGCACTTGCACTACCCGACGAATTTCCTCATCTCGCCCAATTACCGGATCTAGTTTCCCAGCCTTTGCCTCCTGAGTCAAATCCCGCCCATATCTTTCCAAAGCATTGTAACGAGCTTCTGGACTTTGGGTAGTAACCTTTTGAGAACCACGAATCGCCTTAATCGCCCCTTCCAACTTTGGGGTATCGATATTAAAAGTTTTGCACAAACGCCGCCCCACGCGATCGTCTTCCGCCAAACCGATAAGTAAATGCTCCACAGCAATAAACTCATCATCCCATTTAGTTCTAGCAGCATCCGCCAGATCCAGCATAATATCCAAGCTGCGACCGAGGTACAATTGGTCAAAGCTGAGTACCTTGGCTTGACGGTTGGTGAAAGCCTCTAACTGTTGCAGGAAGCGGGGGATTTCCACCGCTAGCTTAGTGAGAATCAACGCCGCCAGCCCCTCCTGCTCCAGGAGTGCAATAGCCACATGCTCCGCTTCTAGCACCTGATTTTTGAAGCGACGGGCTACGTCTTGGGATTGTGCGATCGCTTTCCAAGCGGTTTCTGTGAACTTGTTTGGGTCAGTGGGCTGCATTTGGTGAGAAGGAATTTTGCTTGATATAGTATCTCTCATTCTGAAGTATAGCAACCTCCTCTGTTGAAAATAAGGATTAGGGCGAGGTTGAAGAGCGTGAGGCAGTATGTTGATGTGCTATCCAACGGCAAAGCCATCATACTGACGTATAAAGGGAGAGTCGATAGCGAGTTATTTTATCCATTGTACGATGCTCCTGTCTTCTACTTCGTAGACAATTAAATTAATTTGATATTCTTGTACTCCTTAACTCCAAAAACCCGCCAGAGAATAAATTCTCTGTCTGATAGCTTAAGTCGGTTGAAACCGACTATTAATCTTGATTTCGATTATTAATCTTGATTTCGATTATTAATCTTGATTTCGACTATTAATCTTGATTTCGACTATTAATCTTGATTTTAGTCCGTTTTAACGGACTTTAGCTATTAGACAGTGGTTTTAACCACTGGCGGTTTTGGCAACTGGTGCAAGATCTAAGATTAGGGCAGGGTGAAGCATTCTGATACAAAATCCTGGCTAAGTCACAAAATTGATCTCCCGAATGCTTCACCCCTACAGTATCCTCCAACTTATACGATTCCCCATCTCATGTTTAATCCCCCACAACCCGCAACATTCGATCCTCAATTTCTGCCCAAGTTTTAGGCGATACTCGCACTGCTGCTTCTTTACACTGAATTATGAGATGACTAGCGTAGAGATAATTTTTCCATGCTATTGCTTCTTCCTCGGATAACTTGATAAGTTCTCTGTTGAGATTAAAAGCATTAAGATAAATTTGCAGCATTTGCAGCAGGTGTTCAGCAAATTTTTGCTGCCAAGGCTGCACTTGTTGAATTTGCTCAAGATTAATAATTTGAGATTGCAGTGTTGTTAGTTGTCTAATCAATACAGTAAAATTTTCCTTCTTGAAGATTTGTAGTTGCTCCACTTTACGGGCTTTAGCGATAGCTTTGCTGATTACTTCTACTAGGGCTTGGGCGATGATTTTGCCGATGGAATCGGTTTCTGCGACGCAGGTGTACGAGTTTGCTTTGAGGATTGCGTTGGCATTTGCGATATCTTTAAGGATATCTTTAAGAATAGCCTTAACAGAGTCATTGAATATGGCATCGGCCTTAGCGATACCTTGGAGAACAGCTTTAAAATAGCCATTGGATATGGCGTTAGCATCGGCAATAGCATGAGCGTTGTCAAGGATTGTGACAATGGTGTCGTTATCAACGTAGAAGGGGACAATGCCAATACCGTTGGCGTTAACGATCCTGTTAGTGATAATCTTAGCCAAGATTTTGGGATCGAGGTCGGGAATAGGGTGGATGATTGTGCTACTGTTGGCGCTGTTATTGTAGATGTAGTTGGCAATAGCGTAAGTGTTAGCGATCGCAATTGCTCTTTTCCCCACAGGTTTAATATCACTTTCCGAACCATCAGTTACCCAATCCGCCCATTCTAATATACCCTTCAACTTAGGACTATTAATATACTTCTGTGCTTCCTTTTCCATCAACAACAATAACTCATCAGCCCCACCGCCCATCAACCCAGCTACCAATAAAAACACCTCTAGCCAACTTTCATCTGTGAGATGTTGAGACACCATTCTTTCAAGCAGCCGATTATCGTCAATATATTTTGCTGTTAAATACTCCTGTAAAGTCAGATGAGAAAAAGAATAAGCATCTCTTACTCTTTCTACTAAAATACCCTGTTGTACTTCAATCGCGTACAAAATATCTTTCCCTGTCAAGTGCTTGGGCGCATTCAAATTATTATCAATAAAATCGGTAATTTGATCGATCAATTCTTGCCGAGAAAAGAACAGTTTATCTGCCTCAAACCCTTGATAGGCAATCTCCGATAGCAATATCTCCTCTAAATCAGTATTCAATCCCGCCGCAATCTCCTCCCGCTGAATCCGTTTCTCTGCTGCCCATTCCTCTAATAATATCCGCAAGGCTTTCTGATATAATGTGCTGCGATTGCTGGGAAAGGATTGAGAACGATCGTATACGAGACATAAAAAGGTTAATAATAAAGGAGTTTTTGCCAACTCTTTCATGGCACTATTATCTTGGAACTTTTGCCAAATAATATCAGCCGTACCTGATTCTTTGTCTTCATCTGACTGAAACCAATTATAGATGAACTCTCGTATCTGACTATCGTCAAAATCGGCAATCTCTACATTTTTAAATATAGTAAATTGCTGGTGATAAGCGGCAGTGCGACAGGATGTAATAAACCGATTTTGTTTGTATTTTTCTACAAATTTCTGTATTTGCTCGATAACTGGATTCAGATGCTTGCTTGGCACTTCATCCAACCCATCTAGTAAAATTAGCAATTTTCCTTGCTTTAGTAATTTTTCTATTAATTCTTCCGGTTGAGGAAAGCCACAGGATTGAAATTCATTAGTAATACAATTTTGAATATTACTTTCACTGGGTTTAAATCGTTTCAGTTCGATAAATACAGGAATAGACTGATGTCCAAAATTACCTTCCTTTCCTTTAAGTGCCTCTAATCCCATTTTCCGTAAAAATGTAGACTTGCCACTTCCCGGCGCACCTAGTACCATCAGATATTGGGTTTGTTTGGCGACTTGTATGCCTTCCTCTTTTACAGATTCCCTCGACTGGAATCCTCTATTTTTACGGGAAACCTTCTCTAAATCTTGAGAGTATATAAAATTATAAATTTCCTCCTTATCTAAAAATTGTACTGCCGTGTAAATAAAATCTAATGGCAGTAATTGTTTCATGCCCAAGACTCTCAACTTGCCGTAGCGCTTGTAATAAGTCTGGAAATACTGTGCTGCTGCATTTAAAATGACTTGTTCAGTTTTGGGATCTAGATTAGCAATGGCTTGCCCAAAAATACCTGCCAGATATTTAGCAATATCATTAATTGCGATCGCACGATCCAGGGAAGCATAGCTTACACCCTCTAATGCCAAGGCTGCCAGAATATCACTAGCTCTCCCTTTCACTATTATAGTTTGGCTCATATCCCCACCAGTAATTCTGAGGGGAAATTTTTCTAATGCCTTGAGAGTATCGCCGATAGCATCAGCAACTCGTTGTTTTTGTAAGTCAATCAAAGCCTGTCGATATGCTTTTCGATTAGGAAATTGGGAGGGGTGTAATCCAGAATCTAGATAATCATCTTCTCCTGAATTTTTACCAGCAAGACTCATTATTACCAATAATACTTCATCACCCCTTGCTTCTCTCAATTCTTGTTCTAGCAAAGGGTCAATTTTTTCGATCTGCTTTGGCTCAAGTTTCATAACTCATTTGGATTAACCCGTAACCCTGGCGATCTTTGGGCTGTTTGAGCAACTTACATCTAGAATATAATTCTCCTCTTAAGTCTAACACATCTATATCGGGATATTCTTCCAGGATAAGTCCTGCCACACCTGAAATAATAGGCGTTGCCATAGAAGTGCCACTTTCAGCTTTATAAGTACCTCCCGGTATTGATGAATATACATTTTCTCCCGGCGCAACTAATCGCGGTACTTGATATTGATGATTGTCTACAATCATATTGCCACTACTACTAAAACCAGCAATCTTATTTTGGCTATTTGTCGCCCCTACTGAGACAACATCACGATAGTCACCGGGGCTACGAGTTTGATCTTGTCCATCATTACCAACCGCACAAACTGGCAGGACACCTGATGATAGTATACTTTTAATTTCTTTTTCCATATTCGGCAAATATCCAGAAATACCAGCGGATATGTTGACAATACTAACTTCAGCTTGTTTCGCCACCCAGGAAAGCGCAAATATAAAGTCAGAAATATTCCCAAAACCACCAGGAATCATCACGCCACTAATAATATTAGCACCAGGCGCAATTCCTACATTTTTACCGCAAATCAATCCAGAAACGTGAGTGCCATGATCGTCTGTATCTAGGCTAGGATTCATTGACAATACTACGCCTTGTTCGACATCAAATGTATAAGCGGCGGTAATCTTACCTTGTAATTCCGGGTGAGTGGCATCTACCCCTGTATCCAAAACCGCGATCGTGATATCTTTTCCTGTGTATTCATATCCTCCCTGACGGCAAGTTTTCAACCCAATTGCTTCTAAATGCCATAAATCAGAATCAGTTACTTCTGTTTTAATAGAAGTTTCATCTCGCAAAGGGCGAATTAATTCAATTCGTTGATCCGGCAAAACATCCGCATCCGGTAAATCCCGACGCATTTGTTCAGCTTGTTCCTCAGTCATTCTGACAATAGCAGTACCTGTAATAATTGTCTCTGTTTTGGCAATTTGAGTTATGCCAGAATCTTGAGTATCCGCCAGCCAATGAATAATTTCTTGATAAACGGAGTCTTCCTGCCAAAAATTGGTTACCTCTTGTGCTTGGATTACCCGACTTTGGCGTGTAAATTTTCTGGACATGAGTGACAGGGAAGCGGTGACGGAGGAAGTCTTGGGGCGAACAATATATAAGGTCATAAGATATTGCTGTAAAGGATAATATGACAATGTAATGGCAAAACATTTTATCTTAAATAGATCGCTCCTATCCTCCTTTTCAATAGATATTAGGGCGATCTATTTACACAATCAACAATCTCCTAAACCGCCATAACCACTGCCTTCAACTCAAAAATTTTCTCAATCGCCTCCTCTACTACTTTATCCGGTGTCGATGCTCCCGAAGTCACCCCCACCACAATTTCACCAGCCGGAAGCCAATTTTCTTTTACTTCCAAATCCTTTCCTAATGGCTTATGTTCCACCCGATTACCTATCCCAATTCGCACGGCAGTATCAATGTGATAGGAAGGAATATTTCGCTGGATCGCAATTTGCTGTAATTGGGTGGTATTCGATGAATTAAAGCCGCCGATTACCAGAATTAAATCTAATTTTTCTTCCACCAAGTCTAACATCGCATCTTGTCGCTCTTGGGTGGCATCGCAGATGGTATTGAAGCTTTGGAAATGATCGTTTAATTTATCTGGTCCATACTTCTTCATCAGCGTCCGCTCAAATAGCTTACCAATTGCCTCAGTTTCGCTCTTGAGCATGGTGGTTTGGTTGGCAATTCCAATTTGCTCTAAATCCAGATCTGGGTCAAATCCAGAAGAATGAGCGCGGCTAAATTTTGCCATAAATTCATCCCGGTTCCCACCATTGAGAATATAATTGGCGACATATTCTGCCTCTTTCATATTCAAAACTACTAGGTATTTATCAGCAAAAGAACTAGTAGCAATAGTTTCCTCATGCTTATATTTGCCGTGAATAATTGAAGTACAATTCTTTTTCTTATGTCTTTCAACGGTATTCCAAACTTTCGATACCCAAGGACAAGTAGTATCAACAATTTTGCAGTTTTTGTCTTTGAGAAGCTGCATTTCCGGAATGCTAGCACCAAAAGCAGGTAAAATAACTACATCCCCGCTATCAACTACAGAAAAATCCTTAGTGCCATCCTGAATAGGAATAAATCCCACTTCCATATCCACTAAACGCTGATTGACAGAAGGGTTATGAATAATTTCATTAGTTACCCAAATCCGCTCAGTCGGAAAATGGGTACGAGTTTCATAAGCCATCGCCACAGCCCTTTCCACCCCCCAGCAAAAACCAAAAGATTCTGCCAGTCGGATGGTGACATCTCCCCGTTTCAGTCGATAATTGCAATCGCGAATTTCTTGGATGAGGTGGCTTTGATATTCTGACTGAAGCTGAGTTGTAGCTTCTGCCCCATGACCAAATCCCTTACGATTGTAATTCTCTGAACTTTGGAGTGAACGTTTGAAAGCTCTTGTATCCATGAAGCGCTTGTCCTACGAATTGACTTGGTTTCTAATCAATATCGTAGAACAGATTAAGAGACAGGCAAGATGCCTGTCCCACGAATTGCCATAATTCATCTATCGTAGAACAGGCATCTTGCCTGTTTCCCCTCCACTCCTCAATCCCCCATCCCTTCCCATCTGATTGACAACTTGTAAAGCATAATGCCAAACCAAATAACCTTTGGGACTCAGATGTAAGCCATCGGTACTCAAAGCCATATTCATATTACCGCTCTCTTCAGCAAACAAGGGATAGAGATCGAGGTATATCGCTCCTTGGGATTGCGCGATCGCTTTGAGGCGTTGGTTGAGTTGCTGAATCCGGCTGTTGGGGATTTCCAGGAGGCGATCGCGTCTTTGCCAAGTAGATTTTTCGGCACCGTGGGGTAAGATAGACTGGAGGACAATCTTGGCTTTAGGGTGTACTCGTCGCAAGTTACGGATAATTAATTCTTGGTTCTTGAGAATTGTTCGATCTTCTACTCCCCGAATTAAGTCATTAATCCCAATCATGACAAAAATGACATCGGGTTTTGTCTTATCCAACAGATTTAATCTTTCGACCAATCCAGCAGAGGTTTCTCCAGAAATACCCTGATTCAGCCAGATTGTTTCTTGTGGCAATAATTCATTGGGGAACCATAGACTTAGAGAATCGCCCAGGAGAATAGCCAAATGTTCGGGTTGGCGACTGGCAATAACATCGGCTTCTTTTTCTAGAAGGACTACCCACTCTTGATAGTTTAGCTGATGGCGCGGTCCTAGTTCAGGTGGTGGCGGTGGTTCATCGGGGGTGGATTTGGGAGCTTGGGTAGTTGCTGCTGATTTCTTAATTGGATAGGGGAGTGATAGCTGGGCAGAAGGTAGAAGCACCCAGGTAAGCCCCATCAGGAGTAAAAGATTAGCAGCAAGGGAGAATAAAGCCCAAGTTGGGAAGTTTTTGGAGGGAGTGGTGGACACTAACTTAGATCTAGCATCGGGTTTGAATCAGATTTTAGCTTTCTTCGCCGGAAGCCTCACGCCATATTTGTACTCAAATTGGCGTG
>NZ_JAMZMM010000650.1 GCF_024178385.1 Limnofasciculus baicalensis BBK-W-15
GCTCTATCCCCATTATGAAAAACGATTAAAAAGACTCCTATACTTTTCAAAAGATTTTAGATCACATTAAACGAAAAACCGGATTCTTACTTTCTTAGTAGTCAAGAGGTAAGAGAGTTTTGAGTTTTGAGTTAAAACTCTTCTCCCCAGCCCCTAGCCCCCAGCCCATCCTGTCTGACTGAGATTGAATACAAATCATTAGTGCTACAATAGTAAAGCGTACTGAGGGGAATTAGCTCAGTTGGTAGAGCGCTGCGATCGCACCGCAGAGGCCACCGGTTCGAGTCCGGTATTCTCCATCCCCCTTTTCCAAACAAATATTTCACTTTGTTAAGCTTTTGGTAATTCTTGTATCAAGATTTGACAATCTTGTGTGTGATGACTCCAGATCGGTTATGGTAAAGAAAATAAAGCAATTCTTAAGGAAATCTTAAGTTTAGTCGGATTCTGAAGGGATCGCGACCCTCTGCTGGAAGACCACATTCCCTATACCCCTGCCTAGCAAGGGTTTTTACCTAAAGATTGTAGGCGGCCATCGACCGCCCGTGTCGTTTCCCTCTCAGGGCTTTAGCCGCTGAGTTTCCCACTTACCGAGTTTTTTTTATGACTCCCACGATGCTGCGTCAGTTATGGTCTTTGATTGAAACTACTCAGAGTAATTTGCTCCTGAAGCTAGACGATGCGAGTTTAGTCCAGTGGCTACTCAAGCAATTCAAACAACAGCGTGCGCTCAATCATGAGGAAATGAATATCCTGAATGACTACCTGAACAATCGCTTGTCTCTAATTCGGGAGATGGCGGAGCAGCGCTAGGGTTGTTTGTTGTTTGTTGTTTGTTGTTCGTTGTTTGTTGCGTGTTGTTTTTCTAACAACCAATAACCAATAACCAATAACCAATAACCAATAACCAATCATCAATAACCAATCTCAAAAATTATTTGTTTCAGGTTTTGGTCCAACGCTACCAGGTTGGTTGAGGAAGAAGTTCCCAGCTCCATCATTTTGATAGATACAATCAATTTCGGGAGAACCCTCCAATGGACCAGTGAAGCCAAAGGTGTTCATCCGGTTTTTGCACTCTCCCACTTGCTGGGAGGATATAAGTTTACGTTGTTCAAGAATTGTCCAGTTATTTCGGCGCAATACACACCCTGGTCGCATTTTGGGTTGTGTCACATAGACATTGAAGGGGTTAAGTGTAATAAAGACGCGCAAATCTGAAACCATCGCACTAGCCCCATACTGGATACAGAGTTCAGGATTAGGGGCACTGCGATCGATCACTTCACGGGATGCCACATTTTCTATATTGAGACTTGCTGTAGAACTAAAGGCAATACCAACCCCCACCCCCAATATGAAGATACCCGCTACAATTGCTAGGGTTGTGGGGTTGATAATTGAGGACTTAGTTGGTTCGGTATCGCGGAGAGGGGATCTTGCTTTTCGTTTCATGTTGCTGGGTCAACTTTAAGAGAATAGATAGAGAGGGGTGGCAATTCCTCTCCTCCTTCTAGTATGCCTAATTTGCAAAGAGGCAAGAGGTAAGAGGGGAGAGGGGAGTGGGGAGCGGTGAATTGCAATAAGGCTTCTCAATTGGGTGAGGTAAAGAGAAACCGGGTTTCTCGGGGATTATGAGGTGTACTTAATGGAACTGAAAACCGATATAGAT
>NZ_JAMZMM010000219.1:0-2496 GCF_024178385.1 Limnofasciculus baicalensis BBK-W-15
GATGGCAACTGCTGAGTTAACATTCTATAGAAGCGATGTTGGATAATAATAGATAAGTAAAAGGGAAGATCGTGGCTCACACCTTTTTAATGGAGGCCGGACGCTGGACATTCCAGGGAAATTGGCTGGAGCGAAATGGACTGCCAATTAGCGTCAGGGGTAAGACAATCATTGCTTGGGGTCGGGAAAATTGGTTTACTATGGTCACCAAGTTAGTTTTTCCTGACAGTGAGCGCGAAGACATTTCTTTTCAGTATCGGGGTCGTCTTGACGCTGGAGAACGGCAGTACACTTTCGTATTACAACACAGTGTTTTAGGTCGTGTTGAAGGAGAAGGCTGGGTGACTCCAGAATCGATCGTGCAACGCTACTGGGTTTTAGGCGATCGCCAAAGACGCAGTGGCTTTGAAACTAGGTATCAAATTGATGAAAACACCTATTACTTATCTAGCAGCATTATGGCGGGTCATTATCTTACCAGTACCATGGAGGCAATCCTAGAGCGCCAGCAAGAATCCTAAGTTGGTTGTTTGTTGTTGGTTATTGGTTGTTAGTTGTTAGTTGTTACTTATGGCTTATTTATTGACAAATAACCAACAACCAATAACAAATAACCAACAACCAATAACCAACAACCAACAACCAATAACCAAGAACCAACAACCAACATTTTTGCACCTCACCAAGCCAATCATGACATCACAAGAGCCTAAACGCTTACTCGGCAATCGCTATCAGCTCGAAGAAATGATAGGGAAAGGCGCTATGGGTCAAGTTTATAAAGCCAAAGATATGTTACTGGGAGGCGTGATTGTTGCCGTCAAGTTTCTCTCCCAAGCATTGCTGGATAAAAAAATGCGCGATCGCTTCGTCAGGGAAGCAACTATCTGTGCGTGGCTAGGTGAAAAAAGCAATCATATTGTCCGAGTTAAAGACTATGGCGTAGATGAAAATGATATTTCTTTTTACGTCATGGAATACTTGGAAGGTGATAACTTAAGCGAGGTACTCAGGCGGGAATCTCTGCCTTTATTGCGATTTTTAAATATTTCTCGCCAAATTTGTTTAGGATTGCAATGCGCTCACAAAGGTATCCTTTATGAAGGTCAAGAAACCCAAATTATTCATCGAGATATTAAACCCAGCAACATTCTAGTTATTCCAGATTCCTCTTTCGGCGAACTTGTTAAAGTTCTGGATTTTGGCATTGCCAAGCTAATCCAAGCTGACAGCGCTCAAACTCAGTCATTTATGGGGACATTAGCTTATTGTTCGCCCGAACAAATGGAGGGAAAAGAACTAGATCCACGCTCTGATATTTACAGTCTAGGCGTGATGATGTTTGAAATGCTGACAGGTGAAATGCCGATTTTGGCAGAAAATCGTTCCTTCGGCGGGTGGTATAAAGCCCATCATTCTACACCTCCTAGATCCTTTGCCTCGGTTAACCCTAACCTGAAATTGCCCAAGGCTTTAGAGAATCTAGTAATGAGCTGTATGGCAAAATCACCGACTTCCCGCCCTCAAAGCATTGAGGAAGTCTTAGAGGCTTTAGAGCCTTTAGATGAGCGCTTAGGTAGGGGGCGAGTTTTGGGGCAGCGAATTGGTGTTGCCCTATCTAGACTACCAATTACTAACGACAAACCAGAGAAGCCTCTTGCTACAGCAGATGAAATTTGTCGGCAAACTTCTTGGCCTAGCAATAAACCTATCTCGAGTATTGTATTTCCCCATATTATTCGCACGAGCCGCGAAGAGTTAGCCTCTCTTTGGGTAATGCTCAGTCAAGAGGATATTCAAAAACATCAAGTTAGCACCCGCTACAACCAATTCCTATTTGTTATGTCACCCCATCCAATGGTGTTGTGGATTACATGCCTCCACAACCGCGAACACAAAACTCGGTGGCTGACTTGTTATCTCGATCTAAAAACTACTCAAGGTCAGAAAATGGTTAGACTATTGGGTGAAGCGGGGTGTTATCGTATCTTATTCTTTGCCCTCTCTAAACCGGAACGCTGCGCCCATGTCATGACTTCAACTATTGCCCCTGCCCAACGCCAACTATTGACTGAGTGGGCAAATAGTAGCCAAACATCTGTATCAGCAAATCAGCCTCAGTTGAGTAAAAAAATTCTTCAGCAAGAGTTGGAGAAGCTCAAACCTAAGATTGTGACAAAACTGCAAGCTATTAATACAGGTGGTTCTAATTTTCCTGGTATGAGTAATTAGTAATGCTACCGCTACTGGAGGTAAGGACAGATAAACTGCCTTCACACTTGCTTTGACTTTATTCTTAACTGTGTTAACGTTCTTTTTAACTGCCCTCACACCACAAATAATTCTCGCTGTGGTGGCGAGAATAGTTATCCAAGTTTATTTCAGTCCCAATCGCATTTCCTTGAGTTTTTCACTTCCTCATAATTGAGGATAACTGAACAATCGGGACGCTTCAGCCTTAAGTTTATTCTTAACGGCATTAGCAGTAGCCTTGAC
>NZ_JAMZMM010000219.1:2596-10380 GCF_024178385.1 Limnofasciculus baicalensis BBK-W-15
CTTATTCTTAACAGCATTAGCAGTAGCTTTTACCTTATTCTTAACAGCATTAGCAGTAGCTTTTACCTTATTCTTAACAGCATTAGCAATCGACTTATCATGTGTTATCAGTAAATATATCGGGGAAACTGAAAAAAATCTTCAGCGGATTTTTAAGGCAGCCAGCCATGGTGGAGCGATATTACTATTCGACGAAGCCGATGCTTTATTTGGCAAGCGCACCGAAGTTAAAGATAGCCACGATCGCAATGCTAATATAGAAGTTGGTTATTTGCTGCAAGAGATGGAAGCTTATCAAGGTTTAGCGATTTTAACGACTAATTTCCCTCAATCTATCGACAATGCTTTTTTACGTTGTCTCCGTTATATCGTTAAATTTCCTTTCCCAGATCCCTCAGCGAGAGTCAGAATTTGGCGAGGAGTTTTTCCAGATCAAACGCCAACTGAGGGGCTAAACTTTCAAAAGTTGGCTAGGTTGAATGTGGCTGGTGGTACTATCCGTAATATTGCTAAGGTGATGGAATCTAAACGGGGAATGGTGGCAGAATTCCTGACTAGGGCGAATTATGATTTGGCAATCGGTAATTTTGAATTAGATTTTACGGACAGCGATGATAGTTCATTTGAACTATACTAAAGGATGAGTAGATTAAAAAATAATATCGCTCAAGGCAGCCACAAGCGGCCTAATCTAGAATACACCCGATCCGTCGCACTTTCCCTGTGAGTTACGAACCCCTACACCATAAATATCGCCCTCAGACGTTTGCCCATTTAGTTGGCCAAGAGGCGATCGCAAAAACCCTCACCAATGCCATCAAGAGCGATCGCATTGCTCCAGCATACTTGTTTACAGGTCCAAGAGGCACAGGCAAAACCTCGTCAGCGCGGATTTTAGCAAAATCCCTCAACTGTCAAAAGAGTGACTTGCCGACAGAATCCCCCTGTGGTATCTGCGAAGTCTGTAAGAGTATCGCCTCAGCATCTGGTGCAGCACTGGATGTAATTGAAATTGACGCAGCCAGTAATACTGGGGTTGATAATATTCGGGATTTGATTGAAAAAGCACAATTTGCACCAGTGCAATGTCGCTATAAAGTTTATGTCATTGATGAATGCCACATGTTATCCGTGGCAGCATTTAACGCCCTACTAAAAACACTCGAAGAACCCCCAAAGCATGTTGTATTTATTCTAGCAACAACCGATCCACAGCGAGTATTACCTACAATTATTTCCCGCTGTCAGAAATTTGATTTTAGACGAATACCCCTAGATGCAATGGTGGGGCATTTGCGGGATATTGCTACTAAAGAAAACATTAATATTACCATTGATGCCTTAACCTTAATTGCACAAGTAGCTCAAGGTGGACTCCGTGATGCTCAAAGTATGCTCGATCAACTGAGTTTATTACCGGAACAAGTGACAGTTGAGGGTGTTTGGGATTTAGTGGGAGCAGTGCCAGAACAAGATTTATTAGCACTAACAAAAGCCATCAGAGAAGATAATTCAGAAAAAGTTCTCGATTGTTCTCGCCAACTAATGGATAGAGGCAGAGAACCCTTAATTGTCTTGCAAAATATGGCTAGTTTTTATCGAGATTTACTTATTGCCAAAACTGCCCCCAGCCGCAACGAATTAGTAGCAGTTACACCCCCAACTTGGCGAGAAATTTGTGAATTTGTTAAAAATATCGAAGTTTCCGATATTTTACAAGGTCAACAGCATCTAAAAAATAGTGAAGTTCAAATTAAAAATAGCACCCAACCTCGTCTATGGTTAGAAGTAACACTCCTAGGTTTATTACCTTCAGCAAATACTTTTAGAGTAATTAATCCAACCACTCAGTCATCGGTACAGAAATCAGAAAATCCCAAACAGGAATTGCCAAATCAGCGGGAAACCGGAATTATTCCTACTACTCCAAACAATTGGAATCCTAACCCATCTAATCTGGGTAATGGCAGCAATGGCAAACTAAATGGATTTCATAGTAACGGGACAAAACCACCTGCTACACCTCCTGTAAATAGCAATCCCATTGATGAACCTCAAGAGCAAAATCCCCAGCAAATATATCCAGAATCAGAGCCAATTCAACCTGCTAATTCACATATTTATCAACCCGATAATTATCAACCTAATATTCAGCAAATATGGCAACAATTGCTAGACAATCTACCTCCTGCCCCTAGATCCCTATTAAAGGAACATGGTGAGTTATTAAGCTTCAAAAACTCAGTAGCTATCATTGCTATTAAAAACGAAACATTACTGAAATCAGCTCAAAAGAGCTTGGCAAAAATTGAAGCAACTTTTGCCGCTATTTTCCGAAGTAAGGTGAAGGTAAACCTGGAAGTTAAATCATCTAAATCTACTAATACTATTTCTACAGACAAACCAAATACCCAAAATCCATATCGAGAATCGATACCAGAAACAAATATTACGCCACCGCCTCTATCAGATAATGAAATAAAATCACCTAATTTCCCTGCATCAGAGCCAAAAATACAAGAAGAGTCATCTGAGAAAAGACAGGAAGTCAATGAAAGTTTAAGGGAAGATAAACTTACCCCAGACAAAGAGATTATAAATGACTTTACAGATAAGGAGCAATTAACAGAAGCAACTGAAACCCCATTCACACCAGAAGTAGACTATGATGCTGAGTTAGTTGAGAAAGCACGTCATAGTATCAAACAGTTTTTTGAGGGAGAGTTTATCGATTTAACAGATAATTCTGAGCAAAGCGAATCTCCCATTGATAATCAATTGCCATCAAATCAGATAATTGATGAGGTAAGGCAAGAAATAGAAGTAGAAGAATCGATAGAGTTAGATGAGATTGAAGCGGGAAATAATGAGGGGAGTGATATTACTAAAAGTGATTTAGATAATCAGAGTGAAGAATTGCCAGATTTGGCAAATTTCCAAGATGATGATGATGAGATGCCATTCTAGTTGATTTGGTTTTCCCCTATTTGTGATGTCAAGTCTGGTAGCATCAGATTTGTATGATTATGTTCGTAGTAAGCACTTCAGTGCTTGGAAATACCGTATTTTTAGGCACTTCAGTGCCTACTACAAACAATCGATTTGTTGTTTTAATTCCCTTTCGGGGAAGAGGTTTGGGAAACTCTTCGCTCAGGAAGCCTTACGGAGAGGGGGATTTAGATGCGTAACCAATACTTAAACTCAGTATAAACAAAACTTTAATTTGATCTTTTAAGATGCGGTGAGTTACGATGAGTTGTGAGGACTTATTTTGGAAACTATCAAAGCAATTGCCGCAATTTGGCTCTTACTTTTTCTCGGAGACTTCCTTTCTACATTCTTGTATCATGTGCCAGAGCATGTATTTGGCAAGTTTCATACAGTCGTGCATCATGGCAAAAATCGTAGTTTCTTGCATTACGCCGTCTTGACTAGAAATCCCCTGGTGCTGATTGATGGTATTCTGGGTGCTTTACCTTACTTTATATTTACACCTTGGTTGTGGCAATTATCTCCGATAGGCACAATTATCGGGCTTTTGTTAGGTGAGTTTCATGTAGTTTGGCGGCATATTTCCATCCTTGAATGGGCAACGCCTAAGCCTGTGCAAACTTTATGTAATTTACTATTTATTACCACTCCAGAAAGACATTGGCAACATCATCGCAATGCTTTTGCTGCCTATGGTGATATCTTCACATTTTTCGATCCTCCTGCACAAAAATGGTTAATTTTTCTCCGTTGGCTCAGACGGAAATTCCGACAAGCAAATATATCTACTAATTCAGCCTCTTAGCTTAGTAGGGTGCGTTATGCGCAAGCTAACGCACCCTACAGATAGAGGCTTTGCGTAAGTAGTGTCAAAGAAACATCGGGAATGGATTTAGCTGATTTTCCTGCAATGGCGCTGGCAACCACCCCAAACTTACCGGAATATCATAAAGCCTTCCCGGTGCTAATCTTCGCCAAAAGTGGCGCAATCCGGGGACAATAACTTTAACAACATTTAATCCTATATCACTACGTGTTTGATCTAAAACAAATACTTCCATCCCTTTCTCTTGAGCAATCTTCACACAAGTCATCACATCATCTCGCAAATCATCACCCCAGAGTTGGGAATAATCTGAATATACCTTCGGCTTAAGTCTCACATCGGGAAGCAAATAAGGCTGATTTTTTACAGTAGCAGTTTGCCACCATTCTAAAGCAACCTTGTCACTAAAACGGTATTCAGTACTTCCATCCGCTGCAACATTTAAAACAGCAGGAAGAATTTGATTCGCCTCAGTAATTGCTCGTAATATCGCAATTTTGGGTTCAAAATGTGCCCCAAATCCAAATACTATATCTTCTATTTCTTTATCAATTCTTCGGGAAATAGCCACAAAACTAGGAATATTTAGATCCGTAGTGATATCCAACACCCAAAGTTCCCGATTCATTTGGCGGTAACAGTCTGTAATGGATTGAAAATACGGCTCATCAAAACTATCTAAATCCACACCGGGACGTTGAATACGATTATACCACCATAATGCCACACTATCGCGCTCAACTAATTCCATAAAGCCCTGCAAAATAGCTTCTTCCTTGGTATTACCTGCCGCAGCCCCATTAGAATTTGCCCAACAGTAAGGATTTTTATGCCTAGGATAGCCGTAATAACAATAAGCAGTTGGTAAATACTTAAAATCTTGATTAGTCAGGGAGTAAATAGGAGTCCATTCAATTTCCTTATCCTCATCAAAGGGTTGGGGTACTTGTTGAAAACGTTCCGCTGTGATATTCCCTTGTTGATATGTTTGATATTGCAATTCGCTGAAATTCAAACAATCGTATGGGTGAATTGCCACATCCCTAATATTTATATAAGTGTCTTTTCTGCGGATTTCATCTCCCTGAAATACACCAGAATATCTCTCAATTGCCTCACAAAGAGCGCTGGCTTTAGCTTGAATATCTGTTTTGCCTTTCCCACCGCTTTTTCCCCGCACTGTTTGCCGCAAAAAGTACAAACTATCGAACATTAGGGCAAAGTTATGTCCAGCAGAATAACTATGAATTACACTATTTTCAATCTGCCCTTTTTCCTGTAAACTATGGACAACTCCGGTAATTGTACTGATGTGATGTTCGTATTTTTTGAGTGTTTCTTCTGGAGAAATAGATCGATGTCCCCCATCTGATGTGAAGGTTTTCTTACGGCTTTCTAAAATAACAGGTAATGGTTTATTATCAGAATTATCTTTACCACAAGCAGGGCATTGGGGACGCTTAACCAAGATATGGTTTTCTGTTTTGAGAGATGTGGTATCAAGGGTTACAACAATCCCTTCAAGTTGTTTGTTTTCCCCTTGAATAATCCATTTTAAAATTTCAGTTGCTGCTAAATTTAATCCTGTTTGCCAGGTAGAAGGAAGAGTGGCAATGGCTGTTGGATAAGATTTTGAGATCCCTTTCTGTTGTTGAATATAGGTTTCCACTGGGCGGTTAGTGCGGAGACGTTGAGCCAAACATTCCCAACATCCCGTTTTTCCTGGCTCAAATATTGGTCCAATCCAAATCGTTTTTCCGACAGGTTTAATAAGCATCAATGGGCGTTGAAGTTGTAATGCTTTTTGATTTAAAGTCGCAAGTTTTTCATGGAGATAGTCATCAGTTAAGACAATTTCGATATCTCCTTCTTCGTCAAGAATAATATCCAGTGACTCTAGACTTGATATAAATTCTTTTACCGGAATTTTGCCCAGAGTAGTTACGGAAACTTTGGTGGATTTTAATCTGCTTTTGGCTGTACTAATATCCAGATTTGCCATTTCCCAGAAAGCAGCTACATTCGACGGGATATCGTCATCTGCTTCAACAATGTAGCCTTTCTGCTCCATATTCATTAAAGCATAATAAACTTCTGTTTTAGAATATTTGTTTTCTAAAAGATCGACAATATTATCAACAGTATTTTTTCCGTTAATTAATGGGGCTAATAGCTGATATAAATGTCCAGTGAGTAAGAAATAATCTGTCTCGGATAGCAAGAATACTTGATCGTCCAATATTTCAGCATGAAAACAACTTTTAAATTTAGGTTTATGGAGCATGTTTGTTATTTGTTATTTGTTATTTGTTATTTGTTATTATAGGTATCTAGGGTGGGCAGTCCCCAATATAAGGCGAAAAGCTTATTATTACGTTAGTGGGGAGTGCCCACCCTACGGTTATTGACATTGGTGCAAGATCTCAGTTATAACTAATAACCAACAACCAATAACTAATAACTAATTACCAAGGATTCCCCACTAAAGTGAAAGCAGCCCAATAATAAGGATGAGTTAACTCTCTTGATTGTCCGATTTCGCTAGGTAAGAGCATCGTACCACTAGTAGTAAGAAGCTGGCCATTTTCTACTCGAACTTTCCCTTTAATCATTGCTACTTGTGCTTGTTGCAAAGCTTGGGCTTTAATCGGTGCAGTGTCGAGATCTCCGTAAAATTGACTCATTAGCCCTACTGTACCCACATCGCTAATGTACCATAGACTGGCAAGGGCAGATTTAACTCCAGCTTTCACGGCTAACCCGGCAAAACCAAGCTCGGCTTCCTCATCTCCCAAGGCAGTGCGACAAGCACTCAGTACAAGTAATGCTACTGGCGGGTTATTTAAACCAAGTTGCGGTAATTCATTCAGATGTAACTTACTATTCCAGAGTTGGATATAAGAATTGCTGGGCGCACCGGGATTAAAATCAGCATGAGTGGCTAGATGAATAATACCATAAGGTCGCTGGGTTCGTTGATATTTAAGATTTTCTAAGGTAAATTTATCATCTAGGAAAGATTTGCCTTTCCATAGTCTTTGGGTAATTGCTGCTAACTCTACTGGCACTCCAGGCAATGGCTTTTGATCGGTAAATTGATCGGCTCCCATTGCTAATACTTGGGCATTTTTAATATCTTGATATCGGGTATCGGTTAAGGTTAAACTGGGCATTAGTCCAATACTATATCGCTCCACCAGGAATTGTTTGCCATCGTGGAGGGCGGCAACAGCTAAAGATCGCAAGCCAACATCCATGACAAAGACTAGGTTTTGAATCTCCTGTGTTTGTAAGTCGCCTTCTAATGGTTGTACTAACCATTGATATAGTTGTTTTGCGGGTGCTAAATAACTACGATTATCTCTAACATTAGTCACACCACTTTGGAATGCTTCCACAACCTTAAGTACTTCTGCCCGATTAACACCAATCGACTTGCGAATAGGTTGTCCTTTTGCTGTTACAATTACCAATTCTAGCCGATCGTTGCTATTGTCAGAGGGTTTCTCTAATGTTGCAGATGCAGGGGTAAACATTGCGTAGATAATTGCTGGTTTAACACCTGTTGATTCTTCCACTTTCTGCAAGATTTCGCGAGCGTTAGTTAGGGTAATCGGTTGACTAGCCTCTAACCCTAAATATGACTCAAACTGATGGGTGAAAGTTGTCTCAGCCCAAGTTACTCCCGCCTCACTTTCTGCCGGAGATGAGTCTTGAGCAACTTCTACGGGTTTGGCTCCTGGTTGTGGAGAATTTGCCTCCCCATTATCTGACGGGGAAGATGATATGGCTGTATCTTGAGATATTGGTGGATTGCCTGTATCTTGAGATATTGGTGGATTGACTGTATCTTGAGATATTGGTGGATTGACTGGATCTTCAGATATGGGTGGATTGGTTATATCTGGTGGATCTGGGGGTAAGGGATTTGGGGGATCTGGAGGTAAAGGATTTGGGGGATTTGGAG
>NZ_JAMZMM010000651.1 GCF_024178385.1 Limnofasciculus baicalensis BBK-W-15
GGTTCAACTTATTTGTTAATCAGCTAATGCAAGACTCGCTAACCTGCGAAGGCAGATTTTGTTTAGCGACAGATTTCAATCTGTCGTCTCATTTGAGAATGAAACAGCCCTGCCCCATCCCCCAATCTCTCTATAGCTCATAGATCGGTTGGAAAGACTACTGGTGCGGTAGAGATAAACTTTCCCAACAGTTATCTTTTGTCTCTTACCTCTTAACTTTTCCTAGCCGATCTGTTACTGTTGCCAAGCTGGTGTAAGTTATAGGTATGAGATGGGAGAAAACGTTTTTTGCCAACACCGTGTAAAAATAACAATAAAACCCTTATTTTGAAGTTGAATGCTTAATCCCGGCGACGCCGAGATTTTAAATTTCCTTGAACAACTCCAGCTAGCTCGCAACGTGGCGGCTGGCTTAAGGTGCTATCGTCTGAGAACCATGTCCTTACACTTCGGACGATGGCTCAAATTAGATAAAACTCAACTGCGCCAGCTTGTTTTTTTGTCATATTGCCACGGTTTAGGTAAAATTGGTCTGCCTGACGCTGTGTTGCTCAATGCAGGTTCCTTAAACGAAGAGGATTGGGCGAAGGTGCGAGAGTACCCAGAAATTTCAGCACTCATCTGCAATCAGCTTCCAGTATTAAGAGAATTTGCTCCCTTAGTCCGCTCTCATCAAGAAAGAATCGATGGTACGGGTTATCCGGATGGGTTAAAAGGTGAGAAAATCCCCTTCATCGTGCAAGTCTTTCAGCTTGTCAATATAGCGGATGCCATTATCAGCAAGCGCTTATATCGCAGCCGCGACGGCTCGGCAACGGATCGCCGCTATTGGCTTCAGGCGGTTGAAGAGATTACCAGAGAAATGGAGGCAAAAGCTAGAGATCCGGAACTTTGTGAGAAGTTTTTCCGGTTTCTCGAACTTTTCTATCAGGGTGGTACTTGAAGTGGCTCGCTACTTCAAACTACCTTCTGACTACCCAAACTAACTTCCATCTCACTATCTGATAGAGGAGTACGAAAACAAAGATATAATAAAGCCCCAATTAAAGGTAGCAATACCACCACCCAATATAAAGGAGAGTTTGTCATCCCACGCCGCGCCATATCATCCCCCAAAATTGCGGGAAATAACAAACTCAACATGCAGAAATCTAAACTCATGACATGAATAAATTTACTAGTTTGCCATTGAGCAATAAAATTACCCCAATTCCCTTGAGTTAAGCCAAAACATAATAGGGCAAAAGTGGCTAAACTGAGAGCAACTCCTAGCCAACGAGAATCTAAAAATTTCAGAAAAATATCCTTGGCCCCAGTAAACTTCTGGTTGGGTTGGCGTAGTGCTAAATAAGGTAATATGGCAAAGGCTCCCACACCAAAAGAAGCAGTGGCAAAAGCCCATGCGGGAATCTTTTGTCCCCTGCCATCGCTAAATAATACGGCGGCATAAATCAGAGGCCATATTCCCATAATATTAAATAGGGTAAGAATTAAAGGATTGATCCCTTCCCAGTTACCAATGGACATATTTTTGATGAGTTCAAACGTGTCAGGTTGGTTGGGAGGTGAAAGGAGAAATCCGTAGGCGATCAAGCCAATCCAAATTAACCAAAATGCCATGTTTTTTCTTAGGGAGTAGGGGTGGGGAGTGGGGAGTAGGGAGTAGGGAGT
>NZ_JAMZMM010000652.1 GCF_024178385.1 Limnofasciculus baicalensis BBK-W-15
GTGGGGTGTGGGGCAAGAGAGTTTTGTTAGCGCAGCGGGACGAAGTCCGTTTTGAGGAATGAGTTTTGAGTTAAAACTCCCCCTTGTCTCCCTTGTCTCCCTTGTCCCCCTTGTCCCCCTTGTGGGGAGTGGGGAATAGAAGGAAGATTAGCAATTAGCCATTAGTCATTAGCCATTAACCATTTTACCAATCCCCACTTGTCGGTTTAATTACTGTAACAGCATAGTGATATGGGGAAAGATATTGTTGTGCCAAGTGCATCAAGTCTAATGGCTGCCATCGCTGAATTTGCTGGGGATAAGTGACGGCAACTTCAGCCGTAGCAATTGTATTGTAGTATCCGTACAAACCTGCTATCTGACTGGCTGCTTCTGTGGAAAAAATATAGTCATTAGAGAGCGAACGTTGACAGCGACGAAGTTCTGTTGATGATACTGGTGTTTGGTATAATTTTAGGAGGCTATCGCAAATTAATTCTTCAACTTGTTCTAGGTGTTGTGGCTCCAAGCAGGCGCTAATTGTAAATAAACTTGAATCGCGCTGGAGGGAGAAACTACCGCCAATACTCTGAACTAATTGTAGTTCTTCTCGCAATTGACGCACCAATCTAGATGAGCGTCCATCTGCGAGGATAACAGAGAGTAAATCCAAACCGTAAGCGTCTGAAAGTTGTTCTACTCCCGGACTAATCCAAGCAATCAATAAGCGTGCTTGCTCAATTCGAGGCAAGTATACTTCTTGACGGCGAATTTCGGTAATTGGTGGTTCGGCATCAGAATTAATCTGGGGGCAATTACCCGGGTGAGGGAAGTTTTGAAATGACTCCTGTACTAAATTTAAAGCAGATTCTTGGTCAATGGCACCGACTATTACCACAGTCATATTTTCTGGCTGATAGTGGGTGGCGTGGAAACTGCGCATTTGCTCTGGAGTTAGCGCCATCAGTTGCTCTTGGCTTCCCAGAATCGAGTGCCCGTAAGGGTGACGCTGGTATACGTTTTCCGAGAGTGCTTGAAATCCGAGCCAGTCAGGGTTGTCGTAGCAACCACGAATTTCTTCTAAAACTACATCCCTCTCCCGCAGAAATTCGTCGTCGGGGATAGCAGGATGGAGGAGCAAGTCAGCCAAGAGTGGTAGGCTGTCTTTTAAGTATTGAGGTGCTGTGGTAATAAAAAAGTGAGCATAGTCATGACTGGTTGCTGCATTAGCGTATCCGCCACGAGTTTCAATAGCCCAGTCAAATATACCTGGTTTCTGTGTGGCGCTTCCTTTGAAAATCATGTGTTCGAGGAAATGAGCCATACCAGTCCATCCGGCTGGTTCAAGACTAGCGCCTGCTTTCACCCAAATATCTGCTACTACTACTGGTGTTGCTGGTAGATATTGGTGAATAACAGTCAACCCATTGGGTAATTTGAAGATATCAGCGGGAAATTTTACAGCGGTTAGCGGCTCAGATAACACAAACTTTAGTCCGTCACTTTAATTAGTTTAATCGTAGCGCTTAACTGACAGGACGGGAATTTCTCGATCGGAACTCCTTTTCCCTCTAGGTTTATGCTAATTTCGTAAAAACTTTTGTATTTTAGGCATCTTGCCTAGATTAAATACTTACACAGGCGAGACGCCTGTTCTACAAACTCTGACCCCTAGCCCCTAGCCCCTATC
>NZ_JAMZMM010000220.1 GCF_024178385.1 Limnofasciculus baicalensis BBK-W-15
CCCTTATCCCCACTCCCCACTCCCCACTCCCTACTCCCTGCATTTACGGCAACCAAGGATATTGTCGAAAATCAGGTGGGCGCTTTTCCAAGAAAGCTTGTTTCCCTTCAGCACCTTCCTCAGTCATGTAGTAAAGCAAAGTCGCATTCCCCGCTAATTCCTGTAAACCTGCCTGCCCATCGCAGTCAGCATTAAAAGCAGCTTTCAGACAGCGGATAGCAATCGGACTTTTTTGCAAAATTTCCCTCGCCCACTGAATTCCCTCAGCTTCCAACTCATCCACAGGTACAACACAATTCACCATACCCATATCTAGCGCCTGTTGCGCAGTGTATTGGCGACAGAGGAACCAAATTTCCCTCGCTTTTTTCTGCCCCACGATTCTTGCCAGATAACTCGCGCCAAATCCGCCATCAAAGCTACCGACTTTGGGGCCAGTTTGACCGAAAATACCATTATCTGCTGCAATAGTTAGATCGCAAATCAGGTGTAAAACATGACCACCACCAATCGCATATCCCGCGACTAGGGCAATCACCACTTTGGGCATGGAACGAATTAGGCGTTGTAAATCCAGCACATTGAGGCGGGGAATCCCTTCCTCATCCACATAGCCCGCTTTACCTCGTACTGATTGATCTCCACCGGAACAAAAGGCATATTTACCATCAGTATGAGGACCTGCCCCTGTAAATAATACTACACCAATACTAGTATCTTCACGGGCATCCCAGAAAGCATCGTAGAGTTCTACTATAGTTTTAGGACGAAAGGCATTGCGTTTATGGGGGCGGTTGATGGTAATTTTAGCGATGCCGTCGGTTTTCTGATAGAGGATGTCTTCGTAGGTTTTGGCTGTTTGCCAGTCGATTTCCATAAAATTCAGACTAAATTGCAGTCAGAATAGTAGCACTTGGGGAGTGGGGTGTGGGGAAGATGAGAAGTCGGGTTTCTCCAAGAAACCCGACTTCTGGTGTGAGGTTATATTCTGAGAAGATTGTAAAATTATGTGTCGAGAGGTTCCCTTGTTTTTCAGCGTCGTTATTCCCACCTACAATCGCCTGCCGATTCTGCAAAAATGCCTCAGAGCATTAGAATATCAGGATATTAGGGCAGATAGTGTCATTGCAGGTTATGAAGTTGTTTTAGTCGATGATGGCTCAACGGATGGTACTTTGGAGTGGCTAGAGGCTCACAAGGATGAGTTTCCCCATGTGCGATCGCATTCTCAAGATCATCAAGGACCTGCTGCTGCGAGGAATCTAGGGGTTAAAGAAGCAAAAGGCGACACTATTATTTTTATCGATAGCGATTTGGTTGTTACTGAAAATTTCCTTCAGGCTCATGCAGATGCTTTAGTCAAAGGAGAGGAGCAACTGGGCAGCGATCGCATTTTTACTTATGGCTGGGTAATCAATACCTGTGATTTCGATAATCCTAGCTCGGAAGCCTATAAAATTACAGATTTTTCAGCGGCTTATTTTGCGACGGGGAATGTTGCAATCGCGCGAAAATGGTTAGAGGAAGCTGGACTTTTCGATACTCGCTTTCAACTCTACGGCTGGGAAGATTTAGAACTCGGTGTGAGACTAAAAAAATTAGGCTTAAAACTAATTAAATGTCCGGAAGCTGTCGGTTATCATTGGCATCCACCTTTTAATTTAGACCAAATCCCCCGCATGATCGATAGGGAAATTCAACGGGGTAGGATGGGAGTATTGTTTTACGAAAAGCATCCGACTTGGGAAGTCAAGATGATGATTCAGATGACTTGGTTACATCGAATACTTTGGGGTATCCTGTCTTTTGGTGGAAGATTGAATGAAAAGACAATGGCTCCCTTTTTGCAGTGGTTAATTGATAGAGGGAAATCTCAGTTAGCCTTGGAAGTAGCACGGATATTCTTGAATTGGTATAACGTCCAGGGAGTTTATGGGGATTATAATGAGATGGAGAGATAATTTAGGGGTGAGTCGCTTGGTCACTATAAATAAGAGAAACGATCGTATCTGTTGACTCACCCTCCGATCATAAAATGGAGGGATCGTGTAGGGGCGAGTCTCATCCTAACCATAAATAGAACTGATTTGTTGTGGCAATTGTCTCAAATTTAAACTCTACCAAAGTTATCATGTATATGGAAAAAATCTTAAACGAATACTGTAAACAATGTCATCCTGGACTGCTTCTACTGAGTATGCCGACTGGTTTTGGCAAAACCTATAATGTTCTCAACTTTATCTATTCTAATTACAAGGAATTTGCCGCTGAGAATAGAAAAATATTTTTTATTACCAACCTCAAGAAGAATTTACCATTTGGGGATCTCAAAAAACGTTTTGTCGATAATCTAAACGAAGATGATTTTGAGAAATATGTTCTTTTTATTGATGCAAATTTTGAGACTGTCATTAACAATATACTCGCCATTGAAAAGGAAATTCCTGAACAATTCAAAACAGCAAGTTATTTTAATTTAAAACGTAATGTAGAACACTCTCAAAACAAAGGACTTCCAGGAACAGTTCGCTCAGACATTAACATGAAGATCAGGAAAGAACTTGAGCCAGTATTCAGAAAATCTATTAAAGACACATTGGATGAAAAATTTAAAACAAAAGAAGCCAGACTTTCAGCCATCAAGAATAATCAAGACTATCAATGGATCGGTAAAATATATCCTGCCGTATTTACAGATGAGCGAAGTGTTTTATTTCTTAGTATAGATAAGTTTTTGGTCAAAAATACTACACTTGTTGAGCCATCATATTATTTCCATGAGCGGCTTATTAATAAAGCAGTTATCTTTATTGATGAGTTTGACAGCACCAAAGAAAATATACTCAAAAATATCATTGAATCAGGTTTGCGCCATCGAGTTGATCTTCTTGATTTATTCTTGAATATTCATAACCATCTTATGCAAAACGAATGTCCTGAAGCGCTTCTTAAAGAATCAGAATGGCGTAAGCAAAAATCTTCCGGCGGCACTAATTGGCCGCCCTTGCGAGAACAAATTGAATTATTGCGACAGAAAGCTAATGAGATATTCAAGGAATATCAACTACAGCATACCTGTAAATCTTATCATGAATTGTTGACAAACAAAAGAAATTTTTTGTTCCATGACTATCAATTCCATTATGTGCTAGATCGTCATAAAAAAATCGAAATTATTAAAGATTTGCCAAACCGTACAAATTGGATTAAAGCTGTTGATTCTCAAACAAAAGGAGCTGGTTTCGATATTCGCTCAATGCTGAATCGTATTACGGGATTTTTAACCTATTTCCAGATCAGAATCAAGTATTTAGCAGAGAACTATTCCCATTTGAAAGAGGAAGATAAGACCATTAAGGAAACGTTTCCGCTCGAATCGGCAATTACTACAGTTATTAATAATTTTCGTATTGATGCTCAATATGTCGAATTCTTGATCAATAAAATTATTGAAAATGACTTACCGTATAACTTGCAAACCGAACAAGGAACAATCCAACGTCAGGGATTCTATGATACAGGCTTTCGTTACCATGATATCGTCGATAGCGATCGGCATGATACGTTATCTAAGATATATATGTTCAACTTCAGTCGTACACCAGAATCTTTTTTGGCTGGAGTTTGCTCAAAGGCTATGGTTGTCGGCATTTCCGCGACGGCTGGACTTTATACAAACATAGGAAATTACGATCTTGAGTATCTAAAATCCCGTTTGGGGGATTCATTTATACGTCTTAAAGGGGATACTCTTGTTAAGTTAAAAAATGCCTATTCTGAAGCAACTAAAGGATACGATCGAGTTGACATAAAAACTAAGTTTATCGGGACAAATAAAGTCGATAAAGACGAATCAATTAAAGAGCTTGAGTTGCTTTTGAGTGACAAAGAAACTGCCCAATCTCTATGGAACAAGCTTGAATATAACAGTAAAAAAGATCGGAAAAATATTGAATTTTGTTTTTCCCGTTATGTGAGAGCATTAACTGCCTGGAAATATTTTTTGGATCATCCTGATTGTCATGGATTTCTTTGCTTTTTCAATAAATTTCCCAAGGATGATGATCCAGAGTTCGATCTTCATAGATTATATGAATATGCTGAATTACTCTTGACTGATAGAAGAGATAGCATAGACGATGATATTTCTGAGACAATAGTTGTCCTTTCAGGTGATGAATTTGACACTATTAAGGATAAATTATTAAATGACTTAAAAGACAATAAACGTCGATTTATTTTCTCTACATATCAGACAATTGGAGTCGGACAAAATCTACAATTTCCGATTCCTTCTTCTCTAAAGCCAATACAAATTAATGACTTTGCGAAGAATACAGACATGGATATTGATGGGATTTATTTGGATCTTCCAACAAATCTACTTGTCAATATTTATAATGATGATAGGGAAGATTATGATTTTATCAAATACATTTTTCAATTAGAATTTCTCCGCGAGAATGGAGCGTTATCACCAAATGAATTTAAGCATAAATTAGATGAAGTATTTAAGCGATATTTGGGAATAGACAAGTATAAGAAAAAGGTTGGTGAATTGAACTTATACGATACAACTGCTTATTCACTCTTCTTGAATAAAGTGATTATTCAGGCTATAGGTAGGATATGTAGAACAAATATGAAGGCTCCAACCATTCATATTCTTGCTGATGCTTCAATCCGGAAACATCTGAGTAAATTTTATTTACCGGAAGATGTCATTCCTGTTCGTGAATATACGGCTCTCCTTAAATCAGCAGGTGAATCGACTAACCAATCTGAAGATTTGAGAGAAGCGCAAAATCGTGCATCCAACAGAAGCAATCAGACTGCTGCTTACATCCGCCGCCAACTGAATACGCCGTGGCAAGCTAAAAGCGTTAAACAATGGCAGGCTCTTAGAGCACAAGTTCTCCGACAACCCGCTATTGCCAAAGAATTGGAATGCGATCCCAAGTGGAATATTATTTATCTTAAATTACCGAAAGCAGCCGACTCATATTATTTTTCACATGAAAATGACTATGATGATGTTGAAGTTTTCTTTTCTGATGGATGCGGTAAAAAACAAGTCAAAAAGGTGAGTGAACAAACTGCGCGTCTTTCAGATTTGATGAGAATTGATCTCCTAAAGAAGTTATTTATTGATTCTGGATGGGCAACAGCATTCCCTAAATCTGAACTCATTCTAACTCCCCCAATATTCAACAATATTTATAAAGGGGCATTAGGCGAAGTATGCGGGAAACATATTTTTGAGACCATCTTAAAGATTCCTCTGTTAGAGCTAGAGGTGGATAAATTTGAACGTTTTGATTTTAAAACGGATCAGAACATTTATATAGACTTCAAGTTCTGGAACGATCGAGTTGCAGTACCATCTGATGACTTAATTGATAAAATCCGTGATAAAATGGACAGTATTGGGGCTGATCGGGTTTTTGTTATCAATATTCTTGGTAGCTCAGATACAGCTTTTAATCCGATTATCTCATCAGACAGGAAAATCGTCGAAGTTCCTTATCTTTGTAAAAATGATAAAGTTGACGATCAAGCAATTAAATTTATTCGAGAGGAATTTAGCAGATGAGTATTGGTACAAACCGTCTGAACATCGATTTTAAGATTGATGCTATTAAAGAAGACTTTGTGTTTATTCGGTTAAAACGAGAAAAAAATGGAAAATGGTGGGGAGCGGAAGAACTGGATTGTATTATTGGCGACAGTTATAAAGCTATGTCTGTTGGGTATGCTAAATATGCCTATGCTATGTTTGAAAAAAAATCAAATAATACTTATGAATTACTTCAGAAACTTAGAAACGATCCTGAATTTTCTAATGTATCTGCAATTGAGGTAAAGCCCGAAGCTTTTTATAGCGGGAATGATGAATCTATCTCTGAAGTAACACTTGCCCGCTTATTGATGAATTCTCTGGGTTCATCACGATCGAGATTTAAGCATCTGCAATTCTCAAATCTTACTGGAGAATTACTTAAAGTCCCACCATTGACAGATAAGCTTTCTGATGAAATTCCTGTGGCTGAAATAACTCTTAGTAGTCATAATAGTCAAAAAAACGAGTTTTTATTGAATGTCCGTCTAGCCACTTATCGAAAAAAGATTTCAATCTTAAAAGAATACAGAGGCGATGAATTAAAAAAGATTCTTGAAAGACCTGAATATATCTTCCATAGTGGCACAGCATCCCTGAGAAGATGCCTTCCTTCTGATGGTAAAAATACAGATCCTAAAAAATCTTACATAAAATGCAGTAAACAAGGTAAAAGGCTTCATACTAATTTTCTTGAATTTGGAAGTATCAAGGAATTTAATAGCAGCCGATCAGGAATTTTTCATCAAGTTTTAAAAAATATTCAAGAACATCTATCAAAATACATGGATGTTAATTTTTGTTTCCGTGAAATTGAGTCCGAAATTCCACTTAAACGCACTATAGTTAAAGAGCCAAAACAACTGCACTCAATACTTGATGGGCAACCAATACACATAGTTGATAGAGTTAATGATGAAGATTCGGCTAATCTAGTAACTACGCTGAAAGAGTTACTTATTCCTTATGTTACGAATGAAAAGCTAATTACCTCTGGCAAGCGAGAGAAGAAAGGAGCTTTGAATTTTAGAATTATTCACGATCAGTCATATTACATAAAAAATGGGATCGAGGATGAGTACCGTACCTCAGACGATAAAATACAACGGCAGAATCTTACTATTGAATCAACCAGAATTGTGACAAAGGCTATTGTGAAAACAGCGATCAAGGAAATTATTATTAAGCGTGATATTGAACAGGGTAAATTTAACCTGTTTAATTGGGTTGAACTTCAGTCGAAAAAACTTTGGACTTTTGCTGCTTGGGATGAAGAGTCAAATCATGTTATTTTTATGGAAATTCAACCCAATGGTGATTTTAAATTCAGAAAAATAGATGCTGAAGATCTATTTAGCTATCAAGAATATCAAAAATATATGGAATTAATGACAGATAGTAACTCTGGCAAGAAAATCAGGACATTGGAAGGTATAGTTATTTCTGATACAAATGATATCAATCAGATATTCCTTACTGATGAGATCACCATTCCCGATCTGGATAAAATTGAAAATATCCTCAATGAAATAGAGACAGAACTTCCAGAAAGTAAGCAAACTGGAGATGAGTTAGCTGAGATATTCCAAGATTTTTTACGAGAACAATCTTTGCTTAATCTTGGACAGCCCCAGTCATTCTCAGATAAACTTATAGAAATTGGCAAACAACCCATATCAAAAAAAGAGCTGAAGGATTTAATTGCCACATATTTTGGATCGACAAATAAAAATGAACAACATATCAGCAATACAAAAGATGCTACTGATTTTAGAGATTATCTTCTCGAAAAACATCAAATTAGGTTAAAATTTCCGCAAGATAACCAGAGTAAAGAAGATTTATTTGATGCATCTATTAATATAAAGTATTTTGGCGAAACTGAAAAAGAGGCTTATTACTTTGTTGGAGATCGAAGAGACAAGATACAATTTTCTTTCAAGGATGCCTGTCATCTCCGTAAAATCGTTGCGGTGAATGACTCGAAACTGATATTCAGACAAATCCTGCCGACTATGGATGTTGATTTTGTCCGCACAGGGCAAAGTACCGTAATTCCTTTTCCATTTAAGTATATTAGGGAGTATAAAAATTCTGGCGTTGCTCAATTGAATCATTGAACCAACAGACATGATTATAATAATGCGATCGCGATCTGAATTACCAATTCCCCAACCAACCACTCATTCCGGTAAAAACTCATCATCCACCACATCCTCTAACTCGTAAAGACACTGGATAGGAAATATCTCCAATGGCAACCTAGTTTCAGCCTTTGCCTGTTTAACAGCTTCTCCATAACATTCAGCCAATATACGTTCGAGATATGGCTTAAGGCTAGGGGACTCTTTCAATGCCTTTTTAATCCGGCGGCGATGCTCAATGATACTACTTTCCCAGCTACCACTTCTAGATTCGGGTTGGTACTGCCATTTGAGTAAGTGGAGTAAAACTACAATCAAATTACTTTCTAAACTTCTCCTTTCACTCCTCCCCATATCCTCAATTTCCTCGATCAGATTTTCCCAGTCTACATGGGCATAATTCTCACTTCTAAGTTTTTCGACAATAGTTTCTATCCATTCCAGATAATCTGTTTCATACAGAGTTTGAGAATCAGTCTTTCCAGATGAGATGATGGTTTCCATAGAGAAATCTCTGGAGAATTAGTGAGAGAAACAACCTAAGATATTTTTACATCGTAGCTTGTGCAATCTCCTTGCTCCACGCGCGATCGCAAAAAGGCACAACTCGAACCCGCTCCCTCTGCAATACCAACTTCCTGTCTAATATAACCAAACTCAAGTACCCAAACATGCTACCCTAGTAAAGTTGTTAAAAAATCGCACATCCAGGAGTTCGGGTGTTTCCCTAAGAGAAATCCGCCTGGGTGGAGGATAAACCCGAATCAGGAGTTAAAAATTATGGCAGTCGTCTCTTTGGCTCAAATGATGGAGTCAGGGGTTCACTTCGGGCACCAAACCCGGCGGTGGAATCCTAAAATGGATCAGTATATCTACACCTCTCGGAATGGTGTCCACATCATTGACTTGGTGCAAACAGCACAGTTAATGGAAGATGCCTATACCTACATGCGCACTGCGTCAGAGCAAGGGAAAAAAGTTCTCTTTGTAGGTACAAAGCGCCAAGCTGCGGCAATTATCGCCCAAGAAGCGACTCGTTGCGGCTCATACTATGTCAACCAACGGTGGTTAGGCGGAATGCTCACCAACTGGGAAACCATTAAAACGCGGGTAGAGCGGTTAAAGGATCTCGAAAGGCGGGATAGCAGTGGCGCATTAGATTTACTGCCGAAAAAAGAAGCATCCATGTTGCGTCGGGAATTAGGCAAGCTTCAGAAATACCTCGGCGGTATTAAACTAATGCGGAAAGTTCCCGATATTGTCGTAATTGTAGATCAGCGACGGGAATACAACGCTATTCTGGAATGCGAAAAACTAGGGGTTCCCATCGTCTCGATGCTGGATACCAATTGCGATCCAGATGTGGTGGATATTCCCATCCCAGCCAATGATGATGCCATCCGTTCGATTAAACTAATCATAGGTAAGTTGGCAGATGCCATCTATGAAGGTCGTCATGGTCAACTTGAAGCAGAAGCAGAAGAAGAATACGAAGATTATGACAGCGCATTAGAGGATATGGATGATGAGGAAATAGATGAGATTGCCGCAGCCTATCCAGAAGATGCCGAGGCAAGTGAGGAAGAATAATTAGTGTAAGTTGTTATTTGTTGTTGGTTGTTGGTTGTTAGTTGTTGGTTGTTGGTTGTTTGTCGTGGAATAGGTGTCTCGCTTATCAAGGTTATTCGTTATTTGCTCTAGAATTAGCTATTGAGCAAATAACCAAAAACAAATAACCAAAAACAAACAACCAAAAACAAACATTCACCAGAATAGGAACAAAAGTAAAATGGCAGATATATCAGCAAAACTCGTCAAAGAATTACGAGACAAAACTAGCGCTGGCATGATGGATTGCAAAAAAGCGCTCGTAGAAAATGACGGAGACATGACAAAAGCCACAGAATGGCTGCGGCAGAAAGGCTTGGCTAATGCCGGGAAAAAAGCTAGTCGCGTGGCAGCAGAAGGCATGGTGGGTCAATACATCCACACAGGTGCTAGAGTAGGCGTGCTAGTGGAAGTAAACTGCGAAACAGATTTTGTGGCTCGTCGCGAGGAATTCCAAACCCTGGTGAAGAATATTGCCATGCAAATCGCTGCTTGCCCTAACGTCGAATACGTGAAAGTGTCAGACATCCCCACAGAAATAGCTGACAAAGAAAAAGAAATCGAAATGGGGCGCGACGATTTAGGCAATAAGCCAGCTAATGTTAAAGAGAAAATCGTTCAAGGTCGAATTGAAAAGCGTCTGAAAGAGCTATCATTAATGGATCAACCTTACATTCGCGATCAAAGCATCTCAGTGGAAGAATTGGTCAAACAAGCGATCACGCAATTGGGTGAAAATATCCAAGTACGCCGTTTTACCCGCTATATCCTCGGTGAAGGTATCGAGAAAGAAGAAACCAACTTTGCTGATGAAGTAGCGGCACAAATGGGCGGCAAGTAAAAAAGGTGAAAGGGAATGGGGAATAGTGAGAGGGAGACAAGGGAGACAAGGGAGACAAGGGAGACAAGGGAGACAAGGGAGACAA
>NZ_JAMZMM010000653.1:160-1664 GCF_024178385.1 Limnofasciculus baicalensis BBK-W-15
CATTAAGATCCGAGTTTAAAAGCTTCTAAAAACAGGCTGTAACTCAAGCCAATTTTCAAGGCATTGATTGTCTCTGCTATTAATGAAAACCTGAATGGGGAAGTTTGTAGCTGTTGCATACTCCTGCCATAAACCAATCTACTAATTGCCTCTGTAATGACAATTAAAATAGCAGCAGCGATCGCATCCCAGTTAGCTGCTTGTCCCGTTGTCGTAGGAATTGCTGTTCCCAGAAAGACACCTAATAGTAAGCTAATTAATATGAGGGAAAGCCGTCGCCAGGGATTGCCAAACCATTGTCCTAATCGCCCTAAAATGACGTTGACTAGATTGTTGAGACGAGTGTTTTGCATTTTGGTTATTGGTTATTTGTTATTGGTTATTTGTTATTTGTTAGAGGATTTGGTAAAATCGGCAAACCTAACCGTCAGCGAAGGATTGAGTTAGAGCGACTCACACTCCACCCCCGCTCCCCTATAGGGCAGGGAGCATCCCGATTTGGAAGAAATGCAGGTTGTATTCTTTCTCCCCCCTTTGACAAGGCAGGGCTGTTTCATTCTCAAATTTTACGACAGATTGAAATCTGTCGCTACACAGACAAAACCTGCCTTCGCAGGTTAGCAAGTTTTGCATTAGCTTATTAACAAATAAGTTGAACCGCCGAAGGGCGGTAAAGCCAGTGTAGCAACAGGTTTTAACCTGTTGCTGTGGGAGAATGAAACAGCCCTGCTTTGACAAGGGGGGCTGGGGGGGTGAAAAGGGGGGCAAAAAATGAGTATCTTTGCCTTCATTGGGATGCTCCCTATAGGGCATCCCCTGGGTTGCTCCCCATCCAAAGGAACATGTCAGTTGTGTCTCAGTCTTTTAAAGTATAAAGTATGAAGGATGAAGGATGAAGGATGAAGTATAAAGTATGGAATCGAGCGCCATTCCCAGTAAAAGTTCTCAGTTAGTAGTTTGGAGTTTTAAGGCAAAACTCTATTCCCCATTACCCCTATTTAAAATTTCATGAACTTCAGAATAGAGCCGAGAGTGACAAATTGGTATAAATCTTGGGAAAAGTATCCGAATAGACTATGGATCTTATCTATTTTATGGTTAATTGCCATTATCTGGGTAGCTTTTTTATGGAATTTAGGCAGTATCGGTTTAGTCGATGAAACGGAACCCCTTTTTGCTGAAGCTGCACGTCAAATGACGGTAACAGGAGATTGGATTACACCTTATTTTAATGGTGTGACACGTTTTGATAAACCGCCATTAATTTATTGGTTGATGGCGATGGCATATAAACTAATTGGTGTTAATGAATGGGCTGTACGACTGCCTTCCGCCCTAGCTGCGATCGCACTCACTAGTTTAGGCTTCTACACTCTACGCTATTTTGGCATTTCTCGTCCCTCTGCTCTTGCTGGGGAGTGGGTTTTTTGGAGTGGGGAGTTGGGAAGAGGAGGAGTAGGGGGACAAGGAGGACAAGGGGGACAAGGGGGCAGGAGAGTTTTAA
>NZ_JAMZMM010000654.1 GCF_024178385.1 Limnofasciculus baicalensis BBK-W-15
ATTTTGGGGGGATATAAAATTAGTTCGATTTCTTGTAACTTTGCTAAGATGGCTTGGGTGTTGGGGGGACGATCTTTGTATCGTCTGGTGGTGAGATGATCTATACGATCTAATATTAGTGGGGAAATGTGGCTGGCTCTGTCTCGCCAGACATAACCATCTCCATCCAAATCGTATAGGGAAAATGGGTGTTGCCCGGTAAGTAAATAAATAAAAGTACAGCCCAAAGCAAAAAAATCTGACTGGAAGACAGGATAACCGTGAAGTTGTTCGATGGGAGAATAGCCCAAAGACTGGACAAGTGTTAGTCTTTCATTCTCTGCCATTTTCGCCAGATATGTCCCCGTTGCTTCCCTCGCCGTACCAAAATCAATCAAAACCAATACCCCATCAGGCTTCAGCATGATATTCGATGGCTTGATATCCCGATGGAAAAAATTCTGACTATGTACAGTATCGAGAATTTCGGTAATTTTCTTCAGCCAGTCTAGCGCTAGCCTTTGGTTAATGGGACGATTATCCCGCTGTTGGAGATATTCCTCTAAATTCATCCCCTCAATTTTTTCCATCACTATACAATAGAGGGGTTCGCTACTCTGCCTGGGAAATACAGTAAAATATCCATCTGGATCGACTTTCGGTATCCCGGGATGGTTTAAGCGACTCAGTACCTGCGCTTCCCGTTGAAAGAGTTCCACATATTTGGCATCATTATTAATCAGAACTTTCAGTACTTTAGGGATATTGCGATCTAGTACCTCGAATGTTTTACCAAAACCACCTGCACCAAGTGGGCGCGTGACGCGGTATCTACCTTCGAGGAGTATTTCACTACCACAGGTGGAGCAAAATATTTGATTATCGGTGTTTTGGGGTTGGGAACAGTCGGGGTTAATACAGAGGCTCATTAGTTGAGCGGGGATAATCTTGCTTTCGCTAGTGTAGCTTGGTTTATGGGCTAAAGGCTAGAGGTTTGTAGTGGGCACTTCAGTGCCTTCTCAGGATAATAGGCACTGAAGTGCCTACTACAAACGGGATTAGGGTGTTGTTTTTTTTGAATATAGAGGCACGCGGAGGTTTGAGGGTGCGATCGCAATTGTCATATAATTGCTTTTATTTTGGCGATCGCATTTAATGGATATTACCGAAATTATAAAGAACGACTACCAACGGTTTCCCGTTAATCAAACCTACGATATCTATGCCAAAGATGTCTATTTTAAAGATCCTATGAATCAATTTCGGGGAATTCAACGCTATCAAAAGATGATTGGGTTTATTTCAACTTGGTTTATCGAGCCTCATCTGGAGCTGCATGATATTTCTCAATCTGGCGATACAATTAAAACCCGTTGGAATTTAAGCTGGATTACACCATTACCATGGAAACCTCGTATTTCTATCCCTGGTTGGAGCGAGTTAAAGTTGAATTCTGATGGATTGATTATTTCCCATATCGATTATTGGGATATTTCTCGTTTTGATGTCTTTAAGCAACTATTCCGTTGAATGAAGGATGAAGGATGAAGGTTGAAGGATGAAGGGGAGCATCCCGAGAAAGGAAGAAATGCAGGTTGTATTCTTGCTCCCCCCTTTGACTTGGGGGGCTGGGGGGGTAAAAACTTTGTCAAAAAACGAGTATATTTGCCAAAGTGGGATGCTCC
>NZ_JAMZMM010000655.1 GCF_024178385.1 Limnofasciculus baicalensis BBK-W-15
GTCCCACAATTGTGCCAATCGGCACATCTGGACCACGCCTGCGATTAATTAAGGAGATAACTCAAGTGATACGAGGTGGAAGTTTATTGCCTGGAATTGACTTCTCTAATCCTGTAACAGATCCTTCAGAAGCAATCATATTTAGGAATGGTTTTGCCGCAGCCAGAATTCCTTTTCAAGGAGTTGCCACCCTTGGGAATCAGACAATACTCGAAAGTGGAGATGAAATCGATTACACCATCTATTTTCTTTCTGATGGTGCTGAAACTCTTAAGAATGTACAAATCTGTGATGCGATTCCTGATGGCACAACGTTTATCCCTGATGGTTTTGGACTAGGGAGTGGAATTTTGTTAAATCTGGGTGGGAAAGAGACAATTCAAAGCAATGAAAACTTTTTACCCCCTTTGACTCCGGTTAGCAATCCTTGTCCTAATTTTAATAACCCAAATGGATCTGTGTTATTGGAGTTAGGAGATATTCCTAATGCTGTGCCCAATAATGCAGGATTTGTGCGCTTCCGAGTTAGGGTGAATTAGCAGTTTTGAGTTTTGAATTAGGAAGCCGCTATTAAATCAGATTGGATTTAATAGCGGCTATTTATCAAGGTAATTTAGACAATGGCAGATTTTTCTGATGCAGTATCAACATCATGGGCTGTCTTACCATTTTTCTGATTAGTATGACCGTTACCATTCCGGGGCTGAATGACTCCGTATCCACCATGGTTACGTTCGTACATCACATTAATTTCACCTGTCTTAGCATTGCGGAACATGTAGAAGTCGTGATCTACTAATTGCAACTGTTCCAAGGCTTCCTCAATCGTCATGAGTGGCATGGCGAAATACTTCATCCGCACGACTTCACTAGGAAGTTCGGGAGTACGCTCCCCAATCAAATCTTCTATTAGTGGTGATTCTATTAGTGGTGATTCCTCGAGGATTGCACCAGTTTTGGGTTGATCGTGGGTTTTCTTATGAAGTAATTTCTCCTTATATTTCCGCAATTGTCGCTGAATCTTATCTGCAACCAGATCGATACTGGCATACAAATCTTCGCTCCCCTCTTGGGCACGAATTACTGTTCCATTAGCATAAATTGTCACTTCAGCATTCTGCTTAGAAGTTATCCGAGGGTTGCGAGCTACAGATAAATGTACATCAACTTCAGTTGTAATATTCTGAAAGTGATTCACCGCCTTTTCAATTTTCTGATGCACATACTCACGGATTGCTTCAGTGATTTCAATATTTTTGCCTTGGATCACAAGCTTCATACTGACTACTCCATCTTTAGATGCGGCATTTAGAAACGGCAAAATAATTGCCAATAGATATACATTTTTCAGTTTTGAGTTTTCAGCACTCAAATAACGGCTACTCTTGCGAGCGATCTGCTCAGTACGGCTCGACACGATTACTCATGGAGAGCCACATGTCTTTAGACCTGGGTTACTGATCGTGGAGACTAGGATGACTACTCTTGGAGGAATACCTTTACATTAGCACTTTGTATCCGCTACAACATGACCCTTTGATTTCTCTTCAAATTCCTTTGCATTATGTGACATTTCTCAAAGAAGTGGAAAGTGGAAAGTGGAAAGTGGAAAGTGGGGAGTGGGAAGTGGGGAGTGGGGAGTGGAGGGGAGAGTTTTGAGTTT
>NZ_JAMZMM010000221.1 GCF_024178385.1 Limnofasciculus baicalensis BBK-W-15
AAGTGCCTAATACAATAGCATTGCTATCTCGCAAGTTGACATTATTACCTGTAGTCACAGCTACTGTGCTAAAGTTATTAGCAGCATTATCCAGAGTAATATTATTCGCTGCACCTGCGGCTAGAGTGGTAGTGCCACCAATAGTCAGAGTTGAACTAGCACCTTGAGTAATAGCACCATTACTTGTAATACTAAGAGTGCCACTCCCCGTCGAGATATTTTGATTTAATGTAACGCTACCACCAGTAGCATTTAATGACAAGTTAAGTGAGTCACCTCCAGCAGTGCTATCAAATATTTGCCCGTTAAGTACAATATTTTTAGCTGCTTGTAATGTCAGAGTATTAGTACCTTTGCCATTAAAATCTAAATCGCTAGCCAGGGTAATATTTCCATCTTGACTACCTGTTGCCCCTGTTGATATGGTTACAGATGCACCTCCAGTTAGGGCGGCTTTCAGAGTATCAATATTGAGTACCGCATTATCAGCACTAGCGGTAAAATTAGGAGCAGCGCCGCTACCACTATTAACAGCACTATTAATAGTAATATTTCGCGGATCGATTAGCCAGCTTCCTCCTAAACCTACTGGCGCAGTAATATCAGGAGTAGAGGTAACTTCTAAAAAGCCGCTACTACTAGTTTCTACAAAACCACCATTACCAGAATTCACCCCACCACGGGCACTAATATTACCGTGAATTCGGGATGTTGTATTCGACCAAACTATTCCTTCTCCACCATTGCCTCGATCGGTTGCATCGGCTTTAATTGTAGAATCATTACTAATATAGGTGACAGCAGCATTGGGAATTGTCCCTTGACCTTTATATCCTCCCCCAACTCGTACATTCCCCCCACCACTACCACCAGAAGCATCCAAATTCCCACCAATCAAACCAACCTTATTCCCAATAACATTAATCTCCCCACCAACCTTAGTAATAGCCGAATTAGAAGTATCAATATCGCCAGTTACTATAGCCACTCCCGTCTCATTCGGTACAATTGCCCCCGAAGCCTTTAATTGCACCTCCCCACCTTGGGTAACCCTAACCCCTGTCTCGACATTTTTCCCCGCACCAGTCAATAACTCCGGTAAATTTTTACCAGTAACTGGCAATACCAACCCATCTTTATCCCTTGGTGCTTCAAACTCTAAACTCAGGAGTTGTCCCTTTTGACTCATCTTCACCCGGCTTGTACCCGGTACTGCGGCAATAGTAATTGTTCCTCCCGATGCGGTTAATTTCCCAGTATTAATAACACTACTGCCAATTAAACTAATATTCTTACCCTCGGCAACGGCTAAATCACCAGCATTAATAATTGCCCCATGTTGTGCCAAGTCGAAGGCAAATTGATTGGGATTCCCCACCAAACTCTGATAGTCATTCGTCCCCAGGGCGTTAAACCAATTATTATCGCCAAAACCAATACCCGAAGCCGTCGTCGCAATAAAATCACCATTAACATTTAAACTGGCATTCGGTCCAAAAACCATGCCAGCCGGATTCATTAAATATAAGTTAGAGTTTCCCCCAGTTACCTGAATTAGCCCATTAATAATAGAAGCATCTCCCCCAACCACTCGCCCTAGGATATTCTGTATTTGGGGATTTGAGAGAAAATTAGCAATTTGATTGGCATCCAATCCTAACTGCTGGAAACTGTGGAACAGATTTGCCCCATCTTTGGATAATGTGCCACCGGAAATATCTAGTCTTTGCCCATCTGGAGTGACAATTGTGCCAGTACCATCCGGGGCTGATACGATCGGTTGCGCCACAACAACAGCTTTCAAAAAAGGAGAAGTGCCAAAGGCAAAAACCCAAAGCCAAAATCCAGTAATAGCTGCTTTTAAAAGAGTTATTGTTTTCATTGCTAATTCTATCACCCAGAGATATTTGGGGTTTATAGGGGGTGGATATTTTGTTAGGATTCAGGTATCAGTCTCTATTCCATCAGTCCTCAGCCTTCAAGACAATTAGCAAATTTTAAGAGTGTTGAGGGATGATGGAGGAACATTTATAACAAGACGGCACGTCGTCTAGAGAGACATGGGAAGATACTTAGCAAAAGATTGTTTGGCTCAAACCCTGACGGGCTGGTAGTTTGACAAGTAGTAATCCGCTCGACTTGCTACTTGCAGGAGATGCTCTATGTGTTATGATATAACATTTTTCTGAAAACGACTAAAAATATTTGAATAAAACCAATTTAGTGTTATATTTCTTCACATGTGTCTACCCAACTATTCTCCCAATTGATTCTGTTGTGTTCCCAAAACGCCGAAGGCAGGTTGATTCGCTTTCCACAGATTTTAATCATGGCGAAACTGCCACTATTGTTGCTGAAGGCATAGAAATGGCGTTTCGATCGGGAAATCAGTCTTATCAAGTACTGAAAGGTATTGACTTAGCAGTCCAAAGCGGGGATATTCAACTCCTGATGGGACCATCTGGCTCTGGGAAAACTACTTTACTTTCAATCTTAGCTGGACTAATGAAACCAACTGTGGGTAAAGTATATTTATTGGGAGAAGAAATCACAAGACTCTCTCAATCTAAGCTAACAACCTTTAGACGAGAGAAAATTGGCTTTATTTTCCAAAACTTTAATCTATTCCCCGCTCTAACAGCAGCAGAAAATATAGAGGTTGTCCTTAATATTAAAGGAGTTAAGGGTGTAAAAGCGCGATCGCAAGCCCAAGGATTACTAGAACAAGTGGGCTTGGGTTTACAGGCGAATCAAAAACCAGCAGACTTATCGGGTGGACAAAAACAACGAGTTGCGATCGCGCGGGCTTTGGCAGGGCATCCCCGTATTATTATGGCAGATGAACCCACGGCTGCTTTGGATTCTCAAAGCGGCCATAAAGTAATTGAGTTATTGCGTAGGTTGGCGAAGGAAGAGGGTTGTACTGTGTTAATGGTGACTCACGATCCTCGGATTATTGATGTGGCTGATAGTGTTATTTATTTGGAAGATGGGATGATTAAGGAAGGGTAGTTTGTTATTTGTTGTTGGTTGTTGGTTATTTGTTGTTGGTTGTTGGTTGTTGGTTGTTGGTTGTTGGTTATTTGCTATTGGTTGTTTGTTATCAATAAGGGAGTTAGATCTAATTGTTTAATGTAGTTGGGTTACCCTGTGGGAAGCCAGCTACGTTACTTCAACCCAACCTACAATTTTAGCTTCGTTTCATTATTGTGGCAATTTCATCTAGTATTTCTAATACGGATCGAGGATTCCATCCTAATTCTTGACGCGCCTTAGTAGCATCTACCCGCACGCAACGCTCATAAATATAGTGAACCCTTTCTCTACTAATCGGAGGTTGCCAGTTAAATATCCTTCCAATGGGGTCTAGAATATTTCCTGCTAATATAACTAGCGGTTTCGGCACTTCCATCGGGATGGGTATCCCAGCAGATTGACTGAGAATACCAAACATGTCACGAGTAGAAAGATCTCCAGCAGAAATAATGTATTTTTCGCCATTTGTACCTTTCTCTGCCGCTAAAATCATTCCTGCTACTAAGTCATCCACATGGACAATCCCCGTAATCCGAGCGCCTCCTGCCCAAACCTTCAATCCACCTTTCATAAATTGCTGGATTACTGGTCCAAAATGGGGGTCATCTGCACCAAAAATTCCTGATGGTAATATACTAACTACAGGGAACCCCTTACTAGCAAATTCATCTACTAATTGTTGAGCTTGATATTTCGTGCGATCGTATTCTCCAGAAAAGTCAGCTTGTTCCCGTTGAAAGGTTTCATTAACAACTTTACCTTTAGTATCCCCAAATACACCAATCGTACTACAATAAACCATTTTCGATACCCCAATCCCTTGGGCAACTTCCAATACTGCACGAGTTCCTTCTATATTTACCCGTGCCATTCTCTCCCCATCAACTATGCCTAATTCCACATAAGCAGCCGTGTGAAATACCCAGTCTACTCCAGTCATAGCAGCAGTCAGACTATCTCGATCTGTGATATCACCATAGACTAATTCCAGATTACAATCAGAGATGCGATGGCAATTACTAGACTTCCGTACTAAACCGACAACAACATCCCCTCGCTTTTCTAATAATTTGACTAAATGAGAACCTGTAAATCCATTCGCACCAGTGACAAGTGCTTTCATAATGCCTCCTATTTGGATGATAACTATAGTACTGAAAACGATATAATATCCAATTGTAACTAAATCAGGTCATACATGATAAAAATATCCGGAATATCTGTATTAGGATTGACAATGACTGTCGCCATAAACTTACATTTCCTATCTCAAGCCAAAGTGAACTATTCCTTCCCCAATTCTCCTTTCTCAACCACAAATACATCCGCTACCCCATCCCCCAATAAAATAGAAAACCCCCCAAATACATCCGCTGCTAATCCTGCTACTCAAGAAGAGAACGAAAAATTTCAGCAAATTATAGAAAACGCGACGGCTCAACAACTCCATCATAAATCCATGCCAGACATTATACAGGCGATCGCAAATCAATTTATCGGGACACCCTACCAAGCAGGATTATTGGACAAATCGAAAGCAGAAACTCTAGTCGTCACCCTGAATAAATTTGACTGCGTACTATTTGTCGAAACCGTATTAGCTATGGCGCGGGGTATAGCTATGCAAGATTATTCCTATGAAGCATTTCGCGATCGCATTATTGAGCAACGTTACGAAAATGGGGAGCTAAACGGATATTGTAGTCGCCTCCATTATTTGTCAGGATGGATTGATGATAACCAGAAACGGGGTATTGTAGAAAATATTACAGTAACATTGGGAGGTGTACCCCTGAATAAGCAATTAAATTTTATGAGTACACACCGCCAAAGCTATCCTCAGTTAGTAGATAGCGAGGGTAATTACCAATGTATTCTAGAGATGGAGGCTAAACTTAATCATCTCACTATCAATTACATTCCCACAAGTGGGATTCCCCAGATATACGATCGATTACAACCAGGAGATATTATTGGAGTCGCTACTGATATTCCAGGCTTGGATGTTACTCACACTGGATTAGTTTATCGCCAAATAGATGGAAATATTGGTTTGATTCATGCTTCACCTGCTGGGAGTGTCAGGGTTGCCAGAGATTTACAGCAATATGTGGGGAATGTGAAACATTCGGTTGGTATTATTGTGACTCGCCCTATTGATTCTCGTATTTAATCTGGTTGGGTTACTATAATCTGTTTTTTAACGCAGAGGGCACAGAGGTTAACACAGAGGTACGCAGAGGTTTTTTGATTCTCTCTTTATAGAGATAATGGTAAAGCAACTTTCTATATTTAATCTGGTTGGGTTACTATAATCTGTTTTTTAACGCAGAGGGCACAGAGGTTAACACAGAGGTACGCAGAGGTTTTTTGATTCTCTCTTTATAGAGATAATGGTAAAGCAACTTTCGATAATTCAAAATTTGTAGGTGCGGGTTTAGCTACTATTAGAGATTATAAAGTATTGAAGTGGCTTATAATAGCGTAGAAAACTACCAAAGGTTATTAGCCCTCCTTTGGATTATTAGACCATGATAGCTGAAACGACGCAAATTCGTCAAGTTTTGAGAATTAATCTCAATAATTTTAACGAAGTTAAGGCACTTTCAGCCGTTGGTGAATTTGTTAAGTTATATTGAGTACTTTTCTTTTGGGGGAGAGGGGTTGAGAGAGAGGGGAAAACCCTCTAGTCCGGAGCGGGAGATCTTGGACTGGGAACCTTCACAGAACCCAACTATTTAGTCTAATATTTGGGCACGCTAAGTACTGAAGAACCATTTGATTGAAGGTTATTGATTTTACTGCTAATATTTCTTCCTCAACCTGCTCCTAATACCTGCTAATTTATTATTTCATTGCGGGAGGTTTTGTTTTGTCTTTCTGGATTCGGTTCTAATTCTTTCGGCAATGATTGTACTGCACCCCATTGGGCGATGAAATCTTGTAATAATACCTCTTGTTGAGCGCGGAATCCTTCTAAGTTTGTCCCGCCATTCATAGTCACAAACCAGACAATTCCTTGCTTTTGAGTTGGTAATGCACCCGCTAAAGCACTAACTGCATTTAAACTACCGGATTTGACAATAGCTAAGGGGGGAATTTTTCTTTCATTTAATATCCCTTCATCTTTTCCCACAATGGCAAATAGATCGCCAACAGTCATATTATAATCTTGAAGGTATTGCTCAATTGCGAGAAACATGGCACAGACACCACGAGGTGAAATCTTATTTTGCTCGCTTAATCCGGAGCCATTGACGAGACTAATTTCAGTTTGAGGAAAATTAGCAGCAGTGGCGGCTTTCTGAGCCACAACTTTAGCGCCACCGACAGAATTAGCGATTATTTCTGCCATCTGATTATTACTATATTGATTCATTTTTTTTAGTAATTCGGCAAGGGGAAAGGAATAATGGCGGATCAGGGGTTTTAGATTACTGGGAGGTGAGGGGGAGACTTGTACGGAACCTGCGATCGCAATTTGGGGTTTAGGGGTATCTGTGGGTAAGGTTTGATACTGAGTTTGGGCTGCTGGAGGCCAAATTTGGGCGTTTAATCCTTGTTTAAGGAGATTGCCAGATTTAAGGGGATTGGTATCAAAATTCATGTAAAATTTACCTGTTACGATCAAGTTACCTTTAACTTGTTTGATTCCCATTTGATTTAAAAGATTACCAATCGCAAAGGCTTCTTCCCAAACAAAAAAAGGATCTTCTCCTCCCTCAATTACTAAGTCACCTTCTAATATTCCATTCTTAATCTCTCCCGTACTACTAATTTTAGTAATAAATTGATGATCTGGATTAAAGGTTTGTAATGCAGCGAGAGATGTTGCTACTTTGGTGAGGGAAGCGGCAGGTAAAGGGATAGTACCTTGATGATTTGCTAATAGGGTATTTCCAGATTGTATCCAAATACCTTGGTTTTGTTTAGCAAATCCTTTGGCAGCAATACTATTTATATATTGTTCTATTTTTTGTTGAATAGGTGAATTGGGATTATTCGGAGATACAATTTTTGGTAAATCTGGTTTTTTCACAACTTTTGGTAGAGTAGCAGTCTCAGTTGGCTTGGCTGAAGGTTGGGATGAGTTAGATTGAGGAGAACATCCGGTAATGAGGGTGAGGAGAGTTAGGGATAGGGTTGCAGTTAAGCGTAATGGTTTGAGCATATCCTGATTTGAGAGAAACTATAGATGAATAGGGTTAGTTTATTGAAATGATACTTGACAATTGCGATAATTTTTATTTAACGCAAAGGGCGCAAAGGTACGCAAAGGTTTTTTGGTCGATTATGGTGATTTTGTTACTAAATTAATAGTATTGCAATGACTCGCCCCTACACCTATTTTACTCAAACTTCTTAAAGCCCTTTCTCATAAACTCGATAAGTCTTACAAATCGTTCCTCCTGAAGCCTCAATCAACTTCCGGGATGGCATATTATCCTCCCAAACCCAAGAAAGCTCTCCTCGCTTATACGGCTTTCCCTTTTTCCTTCCCCCTTCCATTCCCAAATAAATCAACCCCAAAGGTACCATCTTTCGCCGATACTCTGGTAGAGAACAAATAGCAATTACTCTTCCTCTATCGATTTGGCGACGATACCACAAAAACTTGATAATTCCCAACCAATTCAATTTGCCATTAACATGCTTTAATGGAATATTATAGTCAGGCAATCCCATAAAAAAACCAATCATTTTTCCCTTATCTTCAGCAATAGGAAAAACATCTGGATCTACTAACGTTTGTAATGATTTTGCTTCTTCTAGAAATTCTTTCTCTGTGCGGGGTGTTGCACTCCAGTTATTAGAAAATGCTTTATTAAAAAGATGATATAGACTAATACAATCTTGGGTAAATCCATCACCTTTTGTTCTAATCGGGCGAAATGTAATGCCAGATTCACAAGCAATCCGATACCCTTTCTCAAATTTATCCGGTAAAGGTTTATCTAATGCGACATTATAAGCATAAGCATCCTTAGCTTTCTGCCAACCATCCTCTTCCATAAATTCTGGATAGTAGGACGGATTGTATGGCATCATCACCATCGGTGGCGAGTCAAAACCATCGACTAAAAATAAACAATTATTGTGTGTGGAGAGGTCAATTGGACCTCTTGCTACTGTCATTCCTTGTTCTCGCAACCAATGGCAAGCGCTGTTGAGGAGAGATTGTGCGATCGCAAAATCTGAGATACACTCAAAAAAACCAAACAACCCAATATTTTTCCCCTCCCTTTCAATCAACCGCCGATTCACCGCTGCTACAATCCGCCCCACTGCCTGAGACTTATTAGCTGAATCAAGAGCGATAAACTGCTGCAATTTTCCATATCCAAAAAAAGGATTATTCGGTGAGAATTGCTTGGCTATATCACTACGGAGAGGTGACACCCAGTTGGCATCATTACCATAAACTAGTCCTGGTACATCCAGAAACATTTCCATTTCTGCTGAAGTAGTAACAGCCCGAATCTCAAAAGATGAGGTCATTTGTTGTTTGTTGTTTGTTATTAGTTGTTCGTTGTTCGTTGTTCGTTGTTTATTGTAGAGCGAATTTATCTTTACCCCACCTTATTATTGTAGAACAGGCATCCTGCCTGTTACAGTTATTCATTATTTGACTAATAACAAGTGGCTTAAGCCACTTGCCAACAACCAACAACCAACAACCAACAACCAATAACCAATAACCAACAACAAACTAAGCACTAATCATCGGCTTATATAAAACATCTCTTGTTGCCATCATCCCCGCCACCAAACTATCCATCTCTTCCTTAGTATGAAGAGCATTAGCCGTAATCCGGATGCGAGGTTTAGCAATAAACCAGATGGGAGAAACCCAAATCCCGTGGTTTTCTAGCATTAACTTACCAAATAATTTCGGATTAATATCTGGTGGCAAGATAACAGGGATAACATTAGTTTCGCCAATAGCATTAAACCCTTGTTCGATTAAGCGCGATCGCAAATAGCGAGTATTGGACTGAACTTTTTGAACAAGTTCGGGGGTACGCCGTACCTGACGAATGCTTTCTAATGCTGCGGCAGTCAGAGGTGGCGATAAAGAAATTGTCCCAATGGAAGTAGGAGATACATTTAACAGAGGAATCAATTCTGGCACATGGCTGCTAATCGCCGCACCCGCCGAAGCAGCAAACTTAGAGAAAGTAGTCATAATTAGGGGAACAATTCCCCGCGCGATCGCGTCTTGTGGCAAGATATTAAAATGTTCGTATATCCCTCTTCCTGTAGCCCCAATCGAGCCACTGGCATGAGCCTCATCCATAACCAAAACACTATCTTCGTAATTCGACATTAGGTCGATCATGTCTGGTAGAGGAGCAATATCCCCATCCATCGAGAAGACAGCATCGGAAACTACCATAATCCGATCTTCAGGTCTAGCATATCGACGTAGCTTGCGAGCAAGATCTTCCACATTGCAGTGACGATAAGCCCTAACACGAACACGGGGACTGTGACCAAATAATTTTCCCGAACGGTTACCCGCATTGGCAAGAGCGGAAACAATACAGCCGTGATTGAGAACATCCGTTAGAATTAAAGTCTCGCGAGTATGTTGAAATCCCGAAACTGGAATAGCTAAATGACAAAAGGCATCCATTAAGGCTTGCATTGCCATCCAAGCATTGATAAATAACTGAGTATGTGGAAGGTGCTTAAACTCAGAAATCTCATTTTCTAACTGTCGATGCAAATCAATCCTACCGCTCAAAACCGAACAGGAACTATTGGACGTGCCATACTGGAGGATAGCATCAATTGCTGCTTGTTTGACCGCCTCTTCCTGAACCAAACCCAAAACGTCATTCGTGCAGAAGGTCAAAACCATCTGACGCTTACCTGTCGCTACCGCTTCAATCTCGACTAAATTGCCCCGCTTCTGGTGACAAATATATTCGTCGGGATCTAATCCGATTTCATACCAGCGCTGGACGTACTCTTTGACAACTTGCACAAGTTTACTCCTATGACCTTTTATCTAGATAGCCTATCGCCTCCAACCCAAGATGTGTATATTTCTACAAAGGTTCGTGGCTATCCTGAATTAATATAATGTTTCCCCTGTGGGGATTTATCTCGCACATGGCAACTGACACAAGCAGATAATATCGGTACATTGGCGATTGGCGTAAATCCAGCATTTTTGGTTTCTGCTTTAGCAGACTAGCACAAAAAGTAACAATCTGCTGGAGGTTTGATGTCTGGGGAATTGCTA
>NZ_JAMZMM010000222.1 GCF_024178385.1 Limnofasciculus baicalensis BBK-W-15
CCCTCTTACCTTTAACCTCTCACCTCAAACCTTTTACCAATGATCGATACCAATTCCTATCAAGGTATCATTGTTATTGTTGATGATACCCCCAATAATCTGGGAGTATTATTTGATTTCTTAAGCGATTCTGGCTTCAAAGTTTTAGTAGCCCAGGATGGGGAAAGTGCGATCCAAAAAGTTGAATATGCCAAGCCAGATTTGATTTTATTGGATGTGATGATGCCCGGAATTGATGGATTTGAAACCTGCCGTCGTCTGAAAGCTAAACCATCGACTCGCGATATCCCGGTTATTTTTCTTTCCGCTCTTTCTGATGTGGTAGATAAAGTCAAAGGATTCAATCTTGGCGCAGTTGATTTTATCACTAAACCAGTCCAGCAAGAAGAAGTTAAAGCTAGAGTAACTACTCACCTAAAGCTGCGAAACCTGCAAAAGGAAGTGGAAGCGCAAAATCTCAAACTCCAAGCGGAAATTCAGGATAAACAACGAGTACAAGAGTTTCTCAAGCAAGCCGAGGAGAAATATCGCAGTATCTTTGAACGAGCCACCGAGGGTATATTTCAAGCTACTAATGAGGGCAGATATATTACCGCTAATCCAGCTTTAGCTAGTATTTTAGGTTATTCTTCTCCAGAAGAGTTGATGAATGAAATTACCAATATCGGACAGGAACTTTACGTCGAACCTAACCGCAGGGATGATTTGGCGGTTCTGATGAATCGGTACGGTACTTTGTCAGACTTTCAATCTCAGGTGCGTCAGAAAGATGGTCAAACTATTTGGATTGCCGAGAATATTAGTACAGTTAAAGACGAAAATGGGAATCTCCTCTATTACGAAGGTATAGTTACTGATATTACCGATCGCAGAAAGTCAGAAGTAGCTCTGAGATCCGCTCGCAAACGCTCAGAATTGTTGCTACTGAATATTTTACCTCAACCGATCGCCGAACGTTTGAAACGGGGCGAGCGGACGATCGCAGATCATTTTGATGCGGTAACTATTATGTTTGCAGATCTGGTTGATTTTACTTATTTTTCTACCAAAACTTCACCAACGGAACTCGTGGAAATTCTTAATCAAATTTTCTCTAAGTTTGACCGATTGGCAGAAATTAATGAGATTGAGAAAATTAAGACTATTGGTGATGCTTATATGGTAGCCGCTGGTTTGCCGAAACCCCGTCGAGATCATGCCGAAGTCATTGCAAAAATGGCTTTGGATATGCAACGAAGCATTGCTGAATTCAATCAGGAGGTAGGTAGAGATTTCAAGCTAAGAATTGGCATTAACAGCGGTCCTGTGGTGGCTGGTGTGATTGGGATTAGGAAATTCAGCTACGACTTGTGGGGGGATACCGTAAACACGGCTAGCCGGATGGAATCCCACGGTTTACCAGGTGCGATTCAAGTGACTCAAGCTACTTATGAATTATTACGCGATCGCTATCGATTCGAGAAGCGTGGTCCGATCCAAATCAAGGGTAAGGGAGAGATGATAACTTATCTACTTCAGGGGGACTAGGTTTTTTGGAGTGGGGAGTAGGGAGTAGGGAGTAGGGAGTAGGGAGTAGGGTGTGTTAGCGGAGCGTAACGCACCACGAGCGCTATCTGTAATCTAGGGAGTAGGGTGTGTTAGCGGAGCGTAACGCACCATTGTTACTATCTGTAATGTAAACTATTAAGTCCTGAAAACTTTTAACTTTTAACTTTTAACTTCCACTCTATCTGTAGAGGGAACAAACTCTTCAACCACTACATCTAGTGTAAACCCACCTAAATATCCTTTGATTAGGGTAATTGTCACCTCCAAATTGAACAGAGTATCTTGTCACCGAACCAGAGAAACCTGTGCTATCATCTGGGAAGAAATCCTCTTAATTTCAATGACCGATGAGCAAGGTTCTGGTGTTAAACGCCTCTTACGAACCCCTCAACATAACCAACTGGCGACGGGCGGTGGTCTTGTTGATCAAAGGAAAAGCGGAACAGGTTGAACATAATGGTAAATACGTTTACCCAGAATTCCCGATCCCCACGGTTATTCGACTCCGCCACTACATTCGGGTTCCTTACAAAGAAATACCTCTTACCCGCCGTAATATCCTCTACCGTGACGGTAATTCCTGTCAATACTGCGGTTACACAGGCGATGAGTTAACCCTGGATCATGTCATGCCTCGATCTCGACATGGAAGTGATTCTTGGGAAAATATTGTTACTGCCTGTGTTCGCTGCAATATCAAAAAAGGCAATCGCACTCCCAAAGAAGCCAATATGATTTTGCGTCACCAACCTCGCAAACCGTACAGTAGCCTCCATTTTGAAGTTGCTAAATATGTTAATGGTGGTTCTCATCAGGAGTGGCAGAAGTACGTGATTGGCATTTGAAACTTGGCTCGTTTCCGACCAAATACTTTTGGGGTTTACGATAGATATCTGGTGAAAAGATTCTCTTTGGGCAGGCGAGACGCTTGCCCTACATTATTTATGGGAGAGGTCAATTAAATGGAAAACCCAGCCTATTAGCTTAGGCTGGAATTAAATAATGAGTTTTCTATTCAACTAGTTCAAACTTCATCTTGCCAGAGGTAAGGTGAGATTTTTCACACATACCCTACTCCCTACACTCTACTAGTTATGGTCTGCCTTACGACGACGGCTGACTGCCAAAAGTCCTGCCACTAAACCTAAACCTGCCAAGGCTGTAGGTTCAGGAACAGCTTTTGTCATGAAGGTACTAGAGAAAGTGAGGTTGGAGAATGTCTCTGCGCCACGTTGGATAGTAAATGCTCCCTCACCTGAAGTCTGTTCCCCAGTTGCACTGGTAAAGAATCCATTAACTGTCACAATGTAATTTATAAAGCTCCCCGCTGAAACCATGTTTAGATTAAGGACGTTGTTAACAGTGAAAGTATCACCACCAGGAGTACCCAAGTCTAGAAGAAGGTTAGCGGGATTACCGATGCCGGTACTAAATGTTAGAGGTGAGTTATTTGTTAAAGATGAGTCACTAGTGGTGAAACTCCCAAAAAGAGAGCCAGTGGTGAACGGAATAAAGCTACCTGTTTGACTGTCTTCAAGAATTAAAATCTGCCCCGGATTGCTCGAACTCGTCTGAGCACTCGGAGCTGGACCAACCGGATTTGCAAAGAACGAAATTGAGTTTGCTGTAACGGTAACCGACGTAGCGGGATTAGTAGCTGAACCAAAGAAACTAAACTCACCAGTAAGTGCAGCACTAGCAGAACCAACATTGCCCACTAAAGTAGCAGCAGCAGTTGTAGCAACACAGGCGATGGCAAACAAATTTTGGCGCTTCATACTTAAATCCTTGGTAATGTAAACAAGTGGTTAGATTTGTAAGGAAGTGGAGATTTCAGGAAAGTATGAGCGAACTCTTACGATGAAAATCTCAAACTGTCTATGGCGAGAGGAGAGAGAACTCAATACCCTGACTTGTGAGAGTGAGATTAGATGTAACAAAATTGACTATTGTCTCACCTGTTACCGTCTCAATTGACCTACAATCTCTTTGCGACTGCCAAGTTCCTGAACCTTTCTTACACTTCCTACTGTAGAGGAATTCCTGAGAGTTGTAAATAGGTTTTTAGGAACTTTATCAGATCTTATTATTTGGTTTTTCTTGGATTAAAAGTAATCAGAAATATTATTAAATTACTGCCTAATCTTCACGGAAACTTCATACATAGTAGTTGGAGTTATGACGGATGCACACTATATATAGTGTATACAATCGTCAATTTCCGGGCATACACACTACAAGCACAGGTTTTTTCTAAAGTACTGTTCCTTTCTCTGTCTAGGTTTGACAGGGCTATTCCCGTACATTAGAAGAATTGCCGCTCCCTATTGATAAGGGAAATAGGGAGTAGAGAATAGGGAGTGGGGAAGGGGAAAATAATATTTTTTATCTCTATAGAAAGAAAATTAAACCAGTGAAAACTATAAAATTAGGACTTACGCAGTTATGCCATCTGTAGGGTGCGTTATGTAACGAACCCTACTATATATGGAGTTTAATGACAGATTTTGCGTAAGTCCTGAAAATGTGACGGGGTGACAAGCCCCCCGTCAGGAAAACCACCAAAATAACGCGGAAAATAAAGAAGTAGAGGCTAGTCTAACTCATCCTCGCCTGTACGAAAACTCTGCTCTCCGTCAGCCAATTCCAACCCATTTGAGGCCACATATTGACTCGCAACAGATGTAAATGCCTCCATTGATTGGATTGTCACCGTCTGCACAAGAAGAGTTCCTAGAACCTCAAGATCCTCTATCTTCCTAATTAGCACCCTCAATTGCGGTGGAATCTCTGAAAACCTCACTTCAAGGAAGGGAATAGTATCAGGCTTATTGCTTGTACTTATCCCCATTCCCCTTCAATCCACCAAAACCCGCCCCTTAGTTTCAATCACCCAAGGGATAAAGCACAATCCCAACAGCGGTACAAAGCCAAACCAAAACTGCGTTGTTAAAGCACTATTGAGGGCATTTGTGCCTTGGGAAGCCACACTACCTACTAAAAAAGGACCTCCTGCGGCGACAATTCTACCGATGTTGTAGCAAAAACCAGCACCCGTCGCCCGAATTCTGGTAGGAAAAAGTTCTGGTAGGTAGAAACTAAAACTACCAAATATACCAGCAACCCAAATACCCATGGGTAAATATAGGTACATGCGAATTTCCGGAGGTAAATCTAACCCAAAGGTAATCAGGATGGAAGCAGCAGAAGCAATAAAATATAGTGCAAACATCATCTTGCGCCCCAGATATTTGGCAATTGGTACTGTTAGGAATATACCAATTAAACACCCAAAATTAAAAATAATAGATGTCATCGCTTTCCATTTCTCCTCCAACATCAACGTAGAATTCCCATCCAATCCCTTTATTTCAGCAGCAAAATGAGCCAAGCTGCTGCTAGTTACGGGGAGGAAAGCACTCACACTCCACCAGGTAAGTAACGCTGTCAAGGATAATACAACACCACTTAAAGTAGAGGGCAAATTCTCGGTGTTGAAGAGTTCACTGAGTTTGGGGGGTAGGGTTGTGTTACTTGTTTTTTGCCAAGCCTCTGGTTCATCAATAAACCAACGGACTAATAGTGCAATTGCGGCAGGAATTAAACCAAATAAAAACACATAACGCCAAGAGGTTTCCGGATTATCTAGAAATATCACCCCAGCAATTTGAAAATTCACAAAAGTGGCAAGGAATATACCCATAGGTGCAGCAGTTTGAAGGAGTATGGCTGCTTCTAAACGCGATTTTTCCGGTACTGCTTCAGCTACCATAGCTGTACCAGCAGCCCACTCCCCACCAATACCGAGACTAGTGATAATGCGGCACAGGATCAAAACCCAAATATTGGGAACCAACGCACAGCTAGCCGTACCAAAAGCATAGAGTAGCATGGTGATTATTAGGGTTTTTGTCCGTCCAATTCTGTCAGCAACTTGACCAAAGAATACTCCACCCGCTGCCCAACCTAGGAGGAGAATTGAAGTTAATAAACCTGTCCAAAAAAATGTTGCCGTTTCCGCTTCTGGGGAACCAATAGTTAATCCTAACAGTGTAGGTATGCAATTAGGGGCAACGAAATTAAAGAGTAGGGCATCGAAAATATCGAAGCCCCACCCCAGCCACGCTGCAAATAGGATAGTCCATTGGTAACGATTCAAACTTAGCATGTTCTGGTTAAGCAGATTGGAGATGACCTGCTTAATTTATCATATTTTATTGCACAGGCAAGATGCCTGTGCTACGGGGGGTTAATTTATGGGGGATGGCAGAGACTTTGTTCTAAGTTTTAATGCCAAACATTATGCCACCAATCTTGAGGCTGACTCTCAGAAATATCCATTTTACGCCGAATATTATCAACTTTCCACCCCGTCAACTTAGCTAACGTCTGTGCCTCTTCTTCCAATCTGTCTGGTAACGATTCTTGATAGTCTTTTCCTGCATCACAATCCATTTCTCCGGTAAAAGGATGACGCAAAACATATCGTCCCTGAAATTGTTCGGTATTTGCAGTTTCTTGGAATATCAAGTCTTCTGGAAACTTGTTGGCGGTGTATCGCACATGGAGGCGAGTGATAAATACGTTATTCTGATTGTTAGAGTTTAGCCAAAATACTCCTGCTTTTTTTAGTTCTTCTGGAGTTAATGGTTCCGCAGCACAAGGATCGCACCATGCCATATTCCAAGCATATTCCATAAAAGCGACTTTTTTCCCTTCTCTTTCATAAGCTTTTTGGAACATTGACTTATAGAAATCCCCAAATTCATCCTTGACAAAAACAGGTATTTCTGCATCTGAAGGGACTTTGACTGTCCGATAATTTGTGATTTCTACTTGACCTTGTGGCGATAAAATATAAACGACTAAATCTTGTTCGCTGGTGGCATTAATTGTCCCCAATCGAATTGGCAACATAAACCGTGGCGATTCGTAAGCCATTTGAAGGGGGCGGAGCAATTTATAGCCTGCTTTTTCAAATTCTGCTAAATTAACTTTAGCGACAAAGAATTTTAACCCTTGGCGAATGTAAGGTTGGAGTAGTCTAGATGCACCGGATGGAATGCGGTAACCATTCTCTTTTAGCCAGGTTTCTAAACCATTAGATTCTTTGGCACTGAGAATGAGAATATCATATTCTCCTACTGTAAATCGCGCTTCTACTGTTACACCTAAAGCTTCTTCTCTTCCAGCCCTACCCGATGCTAATGGTGCTAGTGTTGGCTGCGCAAATGCACCATCGAATACTGGAGGCGGTGTACAGGGATCTGGGTCAAAATATTCTACCAATCTTGGGGCACTAAAATTATCTAATCTTTCGATAACTTGAGCATCGCCAACATGGACTTGCTCTTTTTCTAATACTACAGGTACTGGCACAACTAGGGCAAAATCTTTCACTTCTCCTTGATAGTCATTTGCCATAGTGATAATATTGCGACTTCCACTCCGTGCTATTACCACTTGGGAAGCTTGATTGTAGAGTTTCGTATCTGCTTTGGCTACATAAAAGCCACAAAAGGCTAAGGCTTGCGGCGCGAAACAAATTACAGCTATTACTGCTAGTAGTAAGGCGATTAATATTCTAACTGGTTTCATTATTTACCTCCTCCATGAGTTTTTAACCCCCTAAATCCCCCTTGTTAAGGGGGACTTTTTATTTCTAAATCATTAAGTATGTAGGGTTTGTTAGGCTTTGCTAACGCACCATTCCCAATCTATTCCTCGGTAATTCCTCGAAATATGATTAAACATCAAGGAAAAACGGAATTCCACCAATGTTCAGATTGACTTTGAGAAAGATTCATCTTATCGCGAATATCCTTAATTTTCCATCCTGTCAGTTTCGCTAAAGTTTGTGCCTGATCTTCATATCTTCCTGGCAATGATTTCTGATAATTTTCTCCCTCCTTACAATCCATTTCTCCTGCAAACGGATGACGCAAAACATATCGTCCCTGAAATTGTTCGGTATTTGATGTTTCTTGGAATATCAAGTCTTCGGGAAACTTATCGCGACTATATCTAACATGGAGACGAGTAATAAATACATTAGTCCCCGTATTCGGATTAAGCCAAAATACCCCAGCTTTTTTTAGTTCTTCATTACTTAATGGTTCCGCTGCACAGGGATCGCACCATGCCATATTCCAAGCATATTCCATAAAAGCGACCTTTTTTCCTTCTCTTTCGTAGGCTTTTTGGAACATTGACTTATAAAAATCTCCAAATTCTGACTTGACAAAGAGGGGAATTTCTGAATCCGACGGTACTTTTACAGTACGATAATTTGTGATTTCTACTTGTCCTTCTGGCGATAAAATATAAACGACTAAATCTTGTGCTGATTTCCCATTAATCATTCCCAAACGAATTGGTAGCATAAACCTTGGCGATTCGTAAGCCATCTGGAGGGGGCGGAGCAATTGATAGCCTGTTTTTTCAAATTCCGCTAAATTCACTTTCGCCACAAAGAATTTCATCCCCTGACGGATGTAGGTTTGGAGTAGTCTAGATGCCCCTGATGGAATTTGATAATCGTTTTGTTTTAGCCAGGTTTCTAAACCGTTAGATTCTTTGGCGCTGAGGATGAGAATATCATATTCTCCTACTGTGAATTGGGCTTCTATTGTTATTCCTAAAGCCTCATCATCTTTACGATTTCGGTCATCAAGTGTTGAGACACCGCCGGCTGGTTTTGGTGGTGCAAGCACCCGAAGGGAAATACATGGATTCGGATCAAAATATTCCACTAATCTCGGCGCACTAAATCCATCAAGTCGTTCGATAATTTTCGAGTCACCAACATTAACTTGCTCTTTTTCCAATACCACTGGCACTGGTACAACTAGGGCAAAATCTTTCACTTCTCCTTGATAGTCATTTGCCATGGTGATAATATTGCGATCGCCATTTCGGGCTATTACTACCTGAGATGCCTGGTTGTAAAGCTTTGTATCTGCTTTCGCCACATAAAATCCACAAAATGCTAAGGCTTGCGGTGCGAAGCAAATTACAGCTATTACTGCTATTAGTAAGGCGATTAATATTTTAACTGGCTTCATTTCTTTCGTATCTTTGTGTATTTGTGGTCAAATCATTCGATTAAGGGTTCGATTCACTTGGGGAAAGATTTCTTTTTTTCCTGATATCTTCAATCTTCCATCCCGTCAAATTAGCTAATGTTTCTGCCTCCTTTTTAAATCTTTCCTGTAAATACTTACGATAATATTGTGCTTCCTTGCAAGCCATTTCCCCTGTAAATGGATGACGTAATATATATCTCCCTTGAAACTGTTCAGTATTTGCTGTTTCCTGGAATATCAAATCTTCAGGAAACTTATTCCGGGTATATCGCACATGGATACGAGTGATATACGCAAGCGATAACTATCCGAACTAACTTCATGATTAACTCCTTTTCGCGATCGTTAATTTTTCATCGTCAACCGTCAACCGTCAATTGTCTGGTTTTATCCCCTCATTAAATCAACAATTAACCCTTAACGATTGACAATTGATAATTAACCCTTAACCTGCTTTAACTGACGAGCTTTATCCCAAGAAAATCTGGGGAATGACCAAATTCCATCCAAAACAATAGTTAATGGAGATAAAGCAAACAGAGCAAAGAAAACCCCAGTAGAAACAAAGAAATAATTCTGTAAAACAAAAGTCAGCATCGCTATAGCACTTGCCCAAAATAACCGACCAATTCTAGCATTAGGGATAGAACGAGGATCGGTAATCATAAATAGGGCAAAGAGTAACAATGAACCACTCATCATTCGATGGGCAAATACATCCCAAGTCCACCCCAACCAGATATTCCTAATCGCTTCTAGGAAAGCATAACTACCCAAAAAAGCTACCGTCGTATCCCAACGACCAACTCTTTTTAAAATTAAACCACCAGCCCCTGCAAATAATAGGGCATACCAAATCTCATCTCCCCACTGTCCCGGTGAAACCCAAGCATCATTAGTCAAGATTATTGCCGCAATAATACCAAAATTAGCAGGATTAAAAAAATGCTTGCCCCGCACTTTAAAAATAAACTTACTCAAAATTGCCAGAGCGCCTGCGATCATCATGGTACTGTAACTATCTACTCGCAATAGCAGGCTTAAACTTAGCGCCGTAATCAGGGCACTTTTCAGGGATTCTATCTTAATTGGAGTCCTGAAGATCCTGGTAATTGGAGATAGCACTTGAAAGTCGAAAGTGGGAATTCGGAATTCTTCGGGATCTATATTCTCTCTATTACTCCCATCTCGTTTGGTGAAGAGAGTGAGTAAATTTCCTTGCCCGTTTGACAAGAGGGATATTGCCAGCCACTGAGTAATCAGACAAGTCGCGATCGCAACGATAATTAAATCAGGTCTGATCGTCCAGTCTCTCATGCCAATCCCCAAGATTAGGAAGAGTGAGAGAAAGAGAATTTGAGAGTTTCTAGGATCTTGTCGCAACATTTTATTTTCGGTAATAGGGAATGGGGAATAGGGAATGGGTAGCCAGCCAGCTACTATTTCTGTCCTACTCCCCATCATGTGATGTTTTGCCTTTAGTTTGTAATCCTATTGTTAGGATGCGTCATTTCCAATATCTAGATTCAGTCGTTACACTTTTTGTAACGGTTCGAGAGTTTTGAGTGTTGAGTGTTGAGTTTTACCTCTCACCCCTAGTTTTAACTAGATTCCCCACACCCTACTCCCTACTCCC
>NZ_JAMZMM010000223.1 GCF_024178385.1 Limnofasciculus baicalensis BBK-W-15
CGGTAAAGCCAGTGTAGCAACAGGTTTTAACCTGTTGCTGTGGGAGAATGAAACAACCCTGGGGAGCAGGGGGGCAAGATTTAATGGCGCTACGGATCCCCTACCCTGACGCATATTGAATTAACTGCAACATTTTCTGACGCAGGTTTTCCAATCCTAAACGCTGACTAGCAGAAATAAATACGGCTTGGGGACATTCATCTCTGGCTAATGCTAAGGTTTCACCATCTACGCAATCAATCTTATTCAATGCTAGTAGAATAGGTCCAGGTGTAATGGGCATTTCTTCCAAAATTGACATCACTGAACGAATTTGACTTTGCCATGCCGGATGAGATAAATCTACTAAATGCAATAGGGCATCAGATTCAGTAACTTCCTCTAAAGTAGCCCGAAAAGCATCTACTAGAGGTGGAGGTAATTCGTGAATAAATCCTACTGTATCTGTGAGCAAGATCGATTTTTTCTCACCTGTATCAGCATCCATAATCGGTAGCTTTCGAGTGGTAGGATCTAGGGTAGCAAAAAGCTGATCTGCGGTATAAACATCGGCATTAGTTAATATATTTAATAATGTCGATTTTCCGGCATTAGTATAACCAACAACTGCTATTGTTGGTACATCTTGCTTTTGTCGCCGTTGTCGCATCCGGGAGCGATGGGCTTGCAATTCGTTCACTTCTTGTTGTAATCTAGTAATGCGGCGGCTAATGGTACGGCGTTCCGTTTCTAGTTTCGTTTCACCGGGACCTCTTGTACCAATTCCACCACCCAATCTAGACATAGCCTGACCTCTTCCTGTAAGGCGAGGTAACATATATTCTAATTGGGCTAATTCTACTTGCAATTTACCAGCACGGGATTGAGCGCGTTGGGCGAAAATATCTAAAATTACTTCAGTACGATCTACAATTCTGATACCAGTTTGGGCTTCCAAATTGCGAACTTGTGCTGGTGATAAATCCCGATCGAATACTACTAAATTTGCCCCTATATTTTGTACCATCAGGGCAATTTCCTCAACTTTCCCTGCACCGACTACGGTTTGGGGATGAGGTTGGGTTCTTTTTTGTCGCATGGTTTGCAAAACTTCTCCGCCAGCAGTTTCTACTAAACGGGCAATTTCTGCTAAACCATTTTCAAATTCGGCCTCAGTTAGCTGTTGTGTCTTTAAGCCTACAATTAAAACGCGATCGCAATCAACTTCAACCTGTTGGGCGACAAATTCCTGACTAAACTCGGCTTCCAATCCCACCACCAAATCCCAGAAATCTTGCTTGGTTAGCATGTCGAGGCTTTGGGGAGATGATAAACTCCAAGAATTTTGGTCTGAATTTTCTTCGCTGCCTGCGCTGACTGGGATGAGATGGGCTAAATAGGTTTCTTTAATAAATCCTGTTGCACCTCCCCCCCGCCTTTCAAATCCCGACTCAGTAACTGTGAGAATTACTAATGCGTCTAGCCGCTGAATCGCCATGGCGGTTAAGTCAGCTTTTTTGGGCGTTTCTGACTTAAGTTGAGTGGCAATACAACGAATTCCACACAAACGTTCCGCACCGTAGCGAGGTAATTCAAGAGGCGGTATTTTAGTTTGAGTCGGCGTACCCACACCCACCCGCATCACCTGCCCTCGGCGATTAATATAAGTACAGAGCGGCTGTTTAATCTCAGCACTAATCGCAGCGAGACGTTGGGCAAATTCGGGCGTGGCGATGCGATCGCCCGGTACTCGTTGGTGATATAACTTTTGTAGCTGCTTGAGTTGGCTGGACTTTAGGCCTTGAAGGTGTCCGTATATCGTTTCGATAGGCTATTAAACCAGTATTCTGGCTCCTGACTCTACATATTTTATTTTAGCTCTCTTCGCCTATCTATCTCACACCGTAATCGGTGTTGACATACAGCAGATTGCAGGTTTATGAAGTACACCGCAGAAACCCGGTAACTTCGGCGAAACCGGGTTTCTATTTGCCTTAATCACTTGAAATCCGCTGTATCAAGCATTGCGAGTACGATGGAAGGATCCTGTGTGGAATGGTAGGAATAGTTAAGGTAGGTAAGAAGTTACACCATCATTCTGCCAGATTTTCTGTTTCTGCTATTGCTTCTTCTGGTGACATATCTCCAGATATAACTAATCTAATTCCCGGTAAATATTGCTCCATCATCATCAAATTGGTATAAACTAAATCTTTTATAGTATCAGAAGTGAGGGATTTAGGATTAATAATACTACTAGTTTTATAGCGAATTTCACCATCACTAAAGTCTAGGTCAAAACTGCCGAGAATTTGACCATAATTTATTCTTAATAGAAACTCGCCTACAACTCGACGTTTGGTTTTTGGTACTCTCTCTGGGCAAACTGAGTAAAAGATGAATTGTTTCTCTTTTTCTCTGACTTGGGCGTAACAGTCACATTTACCGTTTTTTCCTTTAAAGGCTAGGCGTAAGGTTGATTGTTTTTTTATTTGAGTAAATGACCAATTGTCTTGGGTGAAGAAGTTGACTATTGCGTCAAAAATGGGTTGGTTTGAGGTCATGTCTTTAGGTGTAGCTTTGGGAGTTTATTTTGAGAGGCTCTCCAGAAGATTACGATAATGGTTGATGGGTTGGCTGATTATTTTCTTTTAAATAATTCTCAAGTTTGGTTATCTTTTACGGGAAGTTCACTTCAAAGTTACATTTCAGTGAGAAACAAGTTGGGTGTCATGCTTCAAAGCAAATTATGGGGGAGCGTTAGGCTAGCTCGCCGCTAGCCTATCACTGCTCCTTGTAAATCTCACTATTTATCCAGAAAAACTCTTGCGCCACATCGGGAGCGCTGTTTTCTAATGAATCAAAAAATAGCCCTGTAACTCTTCAGGTAACATTCCCATTTCTTCTCCTAGGGTTTCTGCCCATGTCATCAGTTCGTTCCATTCTGTCTCGGTTAGCTCAATCTTTAGTAGTTTGAGGGCGCTAATTGTTGATTCATGATAATTTATTTCTTCAATCGTTAACGCATCCGCACATAATGAAGTCAAACCCACCTCTTTCTCTTTCTCACTCGGTGGTGGGGCAAGATGGAGTAACTGTGACTCTAGCTCCTCGTATTGCTCTGGACTAAACCATTGATAAATTTGAGCACGTAATCTTTGCAAACCAACAGGTGGAGACAAAGAAGGATCGTGAACCGCTCTATAGAGAATAGTCCGCCAGTTACGCAAGTTAGCCGAAATTTCCCAATCTATAAAATGGCGCTCAACCCACTCCTCAAATTTACTGGCTAGCTCAGGAGTTGTTTGGTTTGCTAGTTGTTGTCTCATTTCACGAATTAGTGGTTCAGGATCTCGATGTGGATCTTCCTCTCTCAACTGAGCAAGTTGTTCTTCAATTTGTCTTAGCACCGCCTGTTGCTCAATTAAACCGTCAGGAAAATTCATCAGATTGAGGAACGGATTCACCCACGGCAAAGCCGTTATTTTACAAGCGTCGAGCCAAGCCTCTAGAGGGTTTCGTTTACTCCCTTTACTAGCGGCTAAGGCTATAGCAGTAATGGCTTCGAGAGCCTCAAAATCGATTGAATCAGAATTGTTCATAGAACTATTTCTTCTAGTTGGTAAATTTGTTTAAGCTTGGATAATTGTTTCATTCCAAAGTGCATCCCAACGTTGGTATAAACCAAATCTTTTATAGTATCGGAAGTAAGGGATTTATTATTAACACTAATACTAGTTTTGTAGCGAATTTCACCATCACTAAAGTCTAGGTCAAAACTGCCGATAATTTGGCTATAATTTATTCTTAATAGAAACTCGCCTAGAGTTCGACGCTTAGTTTTTGGTACTCTCTCTGGGCAAACAGAGTAAAAGATGAATTGCTTCTGTTCTTCTCTGACTTGGGCGTAACAGTCACATTTACCGTTTTTTCCTTTAAAGGCTAGGCGTAAGGTTGATTGTTTTTTTATTTGAGTAAATGACCAATTGTCTTGGGTGAAGAAGTTGACTATTGCGTCAAAAATGGGTTGGTTTGAGGTCATGTCTTTAGGTGTGGCTTTGGGAGTTTATTGGGCTGGAATCTGGAGTATGCTAATATAGTGTTTTGATTTCCGCTCAATTTGTGGGATACCAAATGTATTTTCCCGTCTTGTCAATATATCCCCATTTTCCATAAATTTTTACCTGTGCCAGTCCTTTAGAAAAGAGACCCGAATCATCAAACTGTGGCGCTATCACCATCTTCCCTGTGCGATCGATAAACCCCCACTTACCGCCTTCTTCTATCTGAACGGCAGCCAATCCTTCGGAAAACCTTGCAGCCAGAGAAAACTGTGGCTCAATTACTATTTTTCCTGTTTTGTCGATATAGCCTTCTTTTTGATTTATCTTTACACTAGCTAGCCCTTCAGAAAAACCACTAGGCAAATCTACAAATTGGGACTGAATCACCATCTTACCTGAAGTATTAATAAATCCCCACTTGCCACCAGTTTTTACAGGAGCTAGACATTCAGAAAACCCTATAACAGAATCATATTTTAAAGGGATAGCCACCTTGCCGCTGCGGTCAATGAAGCCCCAAAATTTCCGTCCCCGTCCACTTTCAATTAAGATACTATCAATAAATCTCCAAATGCCAGGGCTTCTTACCCAAACAGGTGCTAATCCATTTTGGAAGCCTACACCTTCAAGCTCTGGGTTGATATCCTCTAGCTCAATAACAACTTTTCCACTGCGATCGATAAAGCCCGTTTTGTCTTGGTTGTTCTGGCTCATATCGAATCCTGCTAACCCCTCAGAAAAATCAGTGTATCCCGTAAATTTTGGTTCAACAATGAATTTGCCATCCCTATCGATAAAGCCCCATAAATAGCCATTTTCAACTGCTGCTCTCCCTTCAAAAAAGCGAGAAACCTGAGTGAATCTCGGCTGAATAATAAATTTGCCCTGTGGTTCAATAAAACCCCACTTTTCCCCAATTTTGACGGCGGCTCGCTGTTCGTAAAATTGGTCACCCTTATCAAACTGTGGCTGAATAACAACCCTCCCAGTGGGATCGATAAAACCCCACTTGCCATTACCATTGTTGAAAGCCGCTCGTTCTTCAGAGAAGCCCTCAGTATAATTCAGTTTTGGTTCAATAACAACCTTCCCAGTGACATCAATAAAACCCCACTTACGATTCCGTACTATAGGAAATAAAAGGATTGGCTCTTGTACTGGGTTTTGCGCCATACTTCCAGCCAAAGTAGGTTCTAAACAAGTCGAATTTTCTGCTTGTCCTTGGATACAGCCTGAAACTAAATTCAAGCAAATCATCCAGATAATCAATGTTTGCTTAAGAGGTATTGCCATAATCTAAATTACAGGCTAATAATTTTAATTCTGTTCATTTTAGGAATAATAGACCTCTCTAAAAAAAAGATTAAAACCATTTAACTACTCTTGCTTTAAAATCTAATTCCTGAAGAGGTATATTAATAATTAAAGATCCGGCTTTGGTGGGCTTAAAAAAGCTTAAGTCCCCGATTCTGGATAGAATGGATTAGGTATTGGCACATGCAAAGGTGGTACTGGTCCCATTTCCCCATCTGGTATAAATCCTTTCGGATCGCATCCGTTTTCCTGCAAAAGTTGTTGAATCCACCATCTGTATTGACTGATCCAAGGACCCATTTTTTCGTCTCTTCCCCTAATTATGATTAATAGGACTTGCGCTCATAAACCCGGTTTCTACGGGGTTATCAGTTGGCTAGACTTTAAACCTTGAAGGTGTCCATATATCGTTTCCATAGGATATCTAAACAGTAATCGCACTCCTGACTCTATACAAAACACTAAAAAATATTTTATTATAAAGGGTTTGCCTAAATCATCCTGAATCATGAGTATTATCGATCGTTATGTAAAGTTATGTTGCAGTTTGTTGACTTTTGTGATAATCTAGAAAATGAAAAGCAAAGCTTAATTCCGCAAAAGTCTTAGTTTTGCCCGTTTTGTCAGTACCAAATCTAGAAAAGTAGGTGTTCAATGCCGTTTACCATAGACACAGCTCGTAGTATTTTCCCAAACACTCTAGCTGCTGATGCTGTACCTGCAACAATTGCCAGGTTCACTCAACTTAGCGCTGAAGATCAACTCGCATTGATTTGGTTTGCTTACCTGGAAATGGGTAAATCAATTACTATCGCTGCGCCAGGGGCTGCTAGCATGGTGCTTGCAGAAGGAACTCTTAATGACATTCAGAAAATGTCTTTCCGAGAACAATCTCAAGCGATGTGCGATTTAGCAAATCGTACTGATACTCCGATTTGCCGCACATATTCCACATGGTCCGCAAATATTAAGCTAGGTTTTTGGTATAAGCTTGGACAATGGATGGAAGAAGGAATTGTTGCTCCAATTCCAGAAGGTTATCGACTTTCTGCTAATGCCGCCGCTGTATTGAAAGCAATCGGAGATTTGGAATCAGGTCAACAAATCACAGTATTACGGAATTCTGTGGTTGACATGGGATTCGATCAAAACAAATTGGGTAGTTACAAAAGGGTTGCTGAACCTGTTGTGGTTCCTAAAGAAAGCTCACAACGGACTAAAGTAACCATCGAAGGAATTGATAATTCAACTGTTCTAAACTACATGAACAATATGAATGCCAATGACTTTGATGCCCTAATTGAATTATTCACTCCTGATGGCGCTCTGCAACCTCCCTTCCAAAGACCAATTGTTGGTAAAGATTCCGTTTTGCGATTTTTCCGCGAAGATTGCCAAAACCTCAAATTAATGCCAGAAAGAGGAGTAGCTGAAGCTACTGAAGATGGTTATACGCAAATCAAGGTTACTGGAAAAGTGCAAACTCCTTGGTTTGGCGGCGGTGTCGGGATGAATATGGCATGGAGATTTTTGCTCAATCCTGAGAACAAAATTTTCTTTGTCGCCATTGATTTGCTTGCATCTCCTAAAGAGCTATTAAACTTAGTTCGTTAGAGAAATACTCAGCGTGAGTATCTCTCTATAGCGGTAACAAAGTTGAGGAGTGAGCGCTCTCCCATGAGGGCGCTTTTTCTTGGGATGCTAACTAATTATGAGGTTTCTTTTTTGATTTGAGAGAACCCAATACAACAAAACCTGGCGAGGAATTAATTGACAGGCACTATTAGCGAAAAATCGCAACAAACTAATGAAAATTACTCTCCTGAATCCTGGTTGATAGCTCCTATTTTCCAAACAGGAGTGTTAATTACAATTGCGATCGCAATTTTTTGGACTGGTAGCTTGTTATTGTTACTGCCATTACCTTTGTCCGACATTTCGCTCTTTTGGTTGGGTGTTGCCATCTTAGGACGAACTTTCCTTCATACTGGCTTATTTATTATTGCCCATGATGCCATGCACAGGAGCCTGATTCCGAAGCATAAGCTAGCCAATGACTTGATTGGAAAGTTAGCTCTTGGGCTATATGCTTTCTTCCCTTATGAGCGATGTCGCAGAAATCACTGGCGACATCATCGTCATCCTGCCCAAATTAACGATCCAGATTTCCACGACGGTATCCATCATCATCCCATCCGCTGGTATCTGAAATTTATTAGGGAATATTTGCCTCCCTACCAATTTCTTTTCGTTGTGAGTAGTTGGGGATTAATTTTCTATGGAATGAATAAAACATTTGATATTTCCCTGGCTAACTTTATAGTATTTTGGATTTTGCCGTTACTATTAAGTTCCATGCAATTATTTTGCTTCGGCACTTATTTGCCTCATCGGGTAAATGACAAATATCCGGCAAATCCCCATCATGCTAACAGCACAACTTATCCAATCTTCTTGTCATTTTTGACTTGCTATCACTTTGGTTATCATTGGGAACACCATGAATATCCAAACATTCCCTGGTATGAATTACCAGATATCCGTTTTCAACGGGAGCCTCCCGATTTGGAAGAAATGCAGGTTGTATTCTTGCTCCCCCCTTCCACAAGGGGGGCTGGGGGGGTGAAAAATTTGGCAAAAACAAGTATCTTTGCCAAAGTGGGATGCTCCCTTTTCAACGGAGGCTTAAAGCATAAGGAGATGGGTGGGCGAATTCATAGCAAACTATCAAAATAAATCCATCCTATTCCGTGTAAATCCCTCATTTGTAGCACAGGCATCTTGCCTGTAGAATGTTACAAAATGAAGATGGCCTCATCAAAGTTGTCATAGTGGAATCATCACAATATTTTCCTTTAGTTTGAGTAATGCAAATGAGTGAGATAGGTTGGTCTAATATCGAGGAAAATGTGGCTAAAGAAGCCTTTGAAAAAGCATATCAGCGAGAAATCACTACTCTGATTGAAGAGGTGCGTGTAAAAGCAAGTGCGATCGCAGAAATTAAAGATATGTGGATTTTACATGATTTCTTAAGTGCGAGAAGACATGATATAGATGGTAAGTATGAATATAGAAATTCAGTTCTTATCTTTGTATTTGCCCGATTAGTCAAGGAGGGTTGGTTGAATATTAATGAATTAGAGGGATTAGATAGAGATAAGCTTGCCAAAATAACGGCTCTTGCACGAATGTGATAGGATTACTTATCGCAATTAAGAAACCGGGTTTCTGAGCCTCTTCTTGATTAAGAAACCGGGTTTCTGAGCCTCTTCGATAAACCCGGTTTCTTAGCCCCTGTGAGTTTTAGGTTTAATTCTGCTTTATTTAACCAAATGGAAACTCAGTCATAACATTCCATCTCTGCTCATTATGAACGAGTAGTGTTAATTGAGATACTGTAAACTTAAACTCTACTTCACGATGCTCAAATTCAGGCCAAGCGGCTCGAAAGTTTTCCCTAGTTAAGTCTCGGTAAGCAACCGTTATATGAGGAGAAAAGGTACGATTCTTAGCATGTGGATAGACAATCCTTAATGATTCTTCCAGATAAGTCATCAAATATTGTTGCACCGTCATTAATTCTGGTGTTTTGATGACGTTAATATAAATAACTTTGGGAGAAAATGCCCCAAATCCTTTTAATATAATCGGCACTGGTATCTGGTTTTTGGCAAAATCTCTTAAGGATTGTTCTATAACTTGCATGTCATCAACCTGCCATTCAAAGGGGGGTTGGAGGGTAATGTGTGGTGGAGATTTAAAAGCAGCTTCGCTGTGATGATTTTCAGCAAAATGCTGCTTAATCTCATTAGCGTAATCCTGAACTTCTTGAGGTGGAAGTAGTGCGATAAAAAAGAGATTATTATTAGTCATTGGTTGTTAGTTGTTAGTTGTTAGTTGTTGGTTGTTGGTTGTTAATTGTTGATTAGAATGCTAGGCTAACGCCCCTATAACAGCTAAAACTATATAAAACAGAGCATGAACACGATCGCCTACACAACAAACCTAAACAACAAATTACTAACAACAAATAACCAACGACAAATAACTACAATCAAATCCCCGATCCATTGAAAAACTCCTGAATCTCTTGATCTTCCAATCTGCAAGATCGACCGACAGTAACAGGATTTTCTGACAAATTCAATCCGGCACAAACCAACTGTTTCGAGGTATTTGGACTAGACTGTTGAGTAATTAAATCTTGCATTTGTTGTTCTAGCATCTCAATTCGATCCACTAAAGTTCGGATTGCTGTCGCTTCAGAATCTGGTAAACTACCATGTTCTAGGGGATTCACCCGTACACCAGAACGATAAACAATTCTACCCGGAATACCCACTACCGTACAATCAGAAGGAACATCCCGCAATACAACGGAACCTGCACCAATACGGACATTATTACCGATTTGGATATTACCGAGAACCTTTGCACCTCCCCCAATCACAACATTTTCCCCCAAGGTAGGATGGCGCTTCCCACATTCTTTACCGGTACCGCCGAGGGTGACACCTTGGTAAATCAAGCAATAGTCTCCGATAATTGCTGTTTCACCAATCACAACACCCATCCCGTGATCGATGAATACCCCTTTACCAATTTTGGCACCAGGATGAATTTCAATACCAGTCAAAAAGCGAGAAAACTGGGAAATAAACCGAGGAACAAAAGGAATCCCGATATTATGGAGCCAGTGACAGAGGCGATGGAAAAATAGTGCCTGCAAGCCGGGATAGCAGAATAAAACTTCCAACCAGTTACGCGCAGCAGGATCGCGATCGAAGATAATGCGAAAGTCAGCAATAAATGTTGATAGCACGAGTTAACGAGTAGAGCAAACGACAAACGACTCAAGACTATCTTATCGCTCCTCGTGCCACTTAACAGAAATCAGCTACTGGA
>NZ_JAMZMM010000022.1 GCF_024178385.1 Limnofasciculus baicalensis BBK-W-15
ACCCCACTCCCACCTATTGAGTTTCAGACCCATTAGGACGTATCCTAGAAAACTACAGCAGCACTATTAAACTCAAGTATGGATATCAAAAACGGCTTTGTCGGAACAATTGGTAATACCCCACTCATCCGCTTAAACAGCTTCAGCGAGGAAACAGGTTGCGAAATCCTGGGTAAAGCGGAATTTCTCAATCCCGGCGGTTCAGTAAAAGACAGAGCAGCACTCTATATTATTAAAGATGCAGAAGAAAAAGGGTTGCTCAAACCCGGAGGTACGGTAGTAGAAGGAACCGCAGGTAATACGGGTATTGGTTTAGCTCATATTTGTAATGCTAGGGGTTATAAAAGCCTAATTATTATCCCAAATACTCAATCCCAAGAGAAGATGGAAGCCTTGCGGACATTGGGTGCAGAAGTTCGTCCCGTACCTGCCGTACCTTATCGAGATCCTAATAATTATGTCAAACTTTCTGGCAGAATTGCTGCGGAAATGGAGAATGCAATTTGGGCAAATCAGTTTGATAATTTAGCTAATCGGTTAGCACATTACGAAACTACTGGACCAGAAATTTGGGCACAAACTGATGGCAAAGTTGATGGTTGGGTAGCGGCTACGGGTACAGGTGGCACTTTTGCAGGTGTTTCAATGTTCCTCAAAGAAAAAAATCCCAATCTTAAATCTGTTGTCGCAGATCCAATGGGAAGTGGGTTGTATAGTTATATAAAAACAGGAGAAGTTAAAATAGAAGGTAGTTCTATTACTGAAGGAATTGGTAATAGTAGGATTACTGCCAATATGGAAGGAGTTCCTATTGATGATGCTATCCAAATTGATGATAAGGAATGTATTCGGGTAGTTTATCAATTATTGCAAAAAGATGGGCTATTTATGGGAGGTTCAGTGGGAATTAATGTGGGGGCAGCGGTAGCACTGGCTAAACTTATGGGGCCGGGACATACTATTGTTACTGTACTTTGCGATGGTGGTGCAAGGTATCAGTCGCGGTTATTTAATCGGGAATGGTTGGCAGAGAAGGGATTGTTGGTGGATTAATACTAGGCGAATATTTTAGTTTATAGAGTAATCAGATGGATAATTCCTTGATGGTAATATTAAAAACATTGCCATCTGTCGCCGCCTACTTGCCTGGAAAATTGGGAAAATAAGTTTGATCTCAGCTAAAGCTAAAATGAATCTGGATATATTCAGAGAGGAGATACAAAAATGATCGATGCTTATGCAGTCAATACAGCAGGTGGAAAACTGGAACCATTTCAATACGATCCAGGGGCACTGAAAGACGAAGAAGTAGAAATTAATGTCGAATATTGCGGTATTTGCCACAGTGACCTGAGTATGATAAATAATGAGTGGGGCATGAGTGAATATCCCCTTGTTCCCGGTCATGAAGTGGTAGGAACTATTGGGGCAATTGGCGATCGCGTGACAACATTAAAAATTGGTCAACGAGTCGGATTAGGTTGGTTTTCCCATTCCTGTAACCATTGTGAGTGGTGCATGTCTGGAGATCAAAACCTCTGTCTCACCGCAGAACAAACTATCGTAGGTAGATACGGCGGTTTTGCTGATAAGGTACGGGCACATGAGGAATGGGTGACTTCTCTGCCAGAGGGGGTCGATCCTGCTAAGGTAGGTCCGCTATTCTGTGGTGGTTTGACTGTGTTTAATCCGATTGTTGAGTTCAATGTCAAACCTACGGATCGTGTTGGTGTGATTGGTATTGGTGGGCTTGGACACATGGCACTACGATTTCTGCGAGGATGGGGTTGTGATGTCACCGCTTTCTCAACTAATCCTGACAAAGAAGCTGAAGCCCGGGAATTGGGGGCTAACCATTTTGTTAATTCTCGTGATGCTAAAGCACTAGAAATGGTTGCTAATTCCTTTGATTTTATTCTCTCAACAGTCAATGCAGATCTTGATTGGGCAGTATACATTAATGCGTTGCGTCCCAAAGGAAGACTGCACTTTGTTGGAGTAGCACCAAACCCCATTCAAACTCATGCTTTCCCTTTAATAATTGGCCAAAAATCAGTTTCTGGTAGCCCTCTCGGTAGTCCAACAACAACTGTCAAAATGCTCGATTTTGTTGCCCGTCATGGCATTGAACCTGTTACAGAAACTTTTGATTTCAGTCAGATTAATGAAGCAATAGCTCATTTACAGTCAGGAAAAGCTCGATATCGGATTGTTTTGAAACATTAGAAAAATATTGGTGATGGCACTTTGCGATCGCATTTATAGCGGTTTTCAGTTGCATAAAGTACATAAGATAAACCTCCAGAAACCCGGTTTCTTAAAGAAACCGGGTTTCTCTGTACCTCGGTCAACTGAGAAGCACTATAGCAAAGTAAGTACACAAAACCCGAAATGTTTTCCGCCAACATTAGCACACCAAATTGGTCAGACACCATTTTCTATTCTTTGTTTGTTTTGTTCATCAACTCGGCAATCTTTTTCTCCTCCCAGTCTGAACCGAATAAACCTGTGATGCCAAAAATAGTCAAGGCATGAGCAATAATCCCGATTCCCCATCCTAGCAATGCCCAGTAAAACCACCAGCCTCCTGGAGTTAGAAAATCTATGAAAAACAGCAATGTTATCACTGCAATGTAGGCAATCAAATGGATATAAAAACCTTTGATCGCGGCAACTCGACGCTTGGCACGGCGGTATTTTTCGTCGCTTTCCATTTTGTTGACCTCCTGATAATTAATTTGAGGAACTTCTCATGGCAACAAAAGTCAAACATTTGACGTTTACTACTACCTCTCTCTGAGATCTATTATACCAGAGAAAAATATATTAATTCTTAATCACTACATTTCTTTAAATATCTCTAAAATCAAGTCCGTACCTCACTCCTGTCGCCAAGCGCTATAGAGACACCCTGTCAACCTGGAATAATTTTAGCTAATATAGATTTAGCAGAGGAGGAATACAGCCTTCTCTGAGTAACATCAGCAGCTACCTTTCTTCCCCCCCCCAATAGTTGAGATCCTCTCAATGACAGATTTAACTCTCGATCCAGTAACAGGTGTTATCAAGGCTATCGCCAGCATGGCGACTTCCCCTATTAAAAACCAGCTTGAGCGCAATGAGCGAGTCATCCAACTACGAAACAAGTTGAATCTCCCTCCGGATCATCCGCCAGCAGATTTCACTGGAGTTTATCAGTACGCGCTTGTGGATTATGGCGTTGACAAACCACAGCCAATCCTGGAATTATTTCGGCAAAAAGAAATAATCCAGGCGTTTCGGCAAGCCTTTGAACAGAATGACCAATCTATTCTTGTGAAAAAAAGAGAGGATTTTCTCGATTGGAATATATTGGGCGATCGCATCCGAGAACTAAACTATGATATTAAGCAAGAGTTTGCTGACTTTCAAGCTGCCTTTATCAAGGTTGCGAACTCTACGCGGACACCTGCTGATGTTATTCAAATCCAGAAAATAGATAATTTAGAAAATCTTTTAGTAGAGATTGTTGAAAGACTGATAGCACTCCCACCACTTACTCTTGACCAACTTTGGGATCTCTTAGTGGACAATGCTACTAAAACTGACCAAATGAAACCGGAAATTGCTAATAATTTGGGAATGTGGAATCCTGCGCCAAAAGTACCAAGAGGCACGCCGTTTCATTTCGTAATTAATCTTGCGACTTCGGGTTACTTGATTCTGCTGGAGAAGAACCCCGATCAGCAAATTTGGTGTTTATCTCCGTCATTTTTAGCACCGCCGTCACGTTTAGAAGCGGGACAGGTAAAGTTACCCTTGGCATATCAAGATACTTTTACAGCCGATAGTGTGGGTAGAGAGCAGATGTTGGCAATTATTAGTCAGGATAAGCTTAATTTAGATTGGTTGCCAAGGGAGGAGGATGAACCTTTGGAAATGCGGAAGGAGTATTTAACTGAACTACTGGAGTATGTGCAGGGTGATTTTGGTGTTCAAATTCTTTATGCGGAATATCGGGTAGCTGAATAATTGATTTTACAAATAACAAGATTAAAAAAATGGATGAACAGCGCATACAAGACTATCTCAATTTGATTCAACAGTTGCTTGATTGTCCCAATGGTCAGGAAGGAGAAATTTTGCAGGCTAACTCAGGCCTGATTGATGAAGGATTAATAGCAGTGATGGAACAGGTAGCAGAGGATATGACAGAGGATGGTAATTGTGATGTTGCCGAGTGGCTGCAAAATTTGGCGGTAGAACTGATAGAACCAATAGGAGAATTAGGAGGGCAACGTTTACAAAAGTATCTGAGTTTGATTGAATTACTGCTAAGTTCTGACAACGAGGAGAAATCAGAGGTTTTGCAGGCTAATCAATCCCTGATAGATGAAGGGTTGGTAGGAGTGATGGAACAGATGGCAGTGGATCTAGCAGAGTCGGGAGAGCAAGATGCCGCAAATAAGTTGCAAAATCTAGCGACACAATTAATAAATTCAATCCGAGAAAAACCTTGGTATAAACTTAACCAAAGAGTTGTTGAACTATATGAAAGTGGAAAATATACTCAGGCTGGAATTCTTGCTAGGCAGGCGTTAGAGCTAGCGCGAAGCTCTTATGGTAATGAGCATCCGGATGTATTTACAAGTCTTAATAATCTTGCTGTATTTTACCAAGCTCAAGGACGCTATAAAGAAGCAGAAGGTTTTTATGAAGAGGCTTTAAAGTTGAGCCAATATCTCTTAGGGGATGAGAATGCCATCGTTGCTAAAAGTCTAAATAATTTGGGCAGTCTTTGTCACGCACAAGGTCGTTATAGAGAAGCTGAAGCACTCTTAGAACAAGCTTTGAACATGAGACAGTGCTTCTTGGGAAATGAAGACCCCGATGTGGCTGAAAGTTTAAATAATCTGGCTAGCCTTTACCAGGTGCAAGGACGCTATAGAGAAGCTGAATCCCTGTTACAAGAATCGTTGGAGATAACACAACGTCTTGTGGGAAATGAACATTCTGATGTGGCTGTTAGTTTAATTAATTTAGCAGAAATATACCGAGAGCAAGGACGTTATAGAGAAGCTAAAACCCTCTTGCAACAAGCACTCAATCTTTTGCGACATCAGTTTGGACATGAGCATCCGGACGTAGCTACAAGTCTAAATAATTTGGGTTTAGTCTGCCAGTCTGAAGGACTTTATAGTGAAGCTGAATCTTTCTTAGAACAAGCGTTGGACTTAAGGCGGCATCTTTGGGGTAATGAGCATGATGATGTAGCGGACAGTTTGAATAATTTAGCATTGTTGCGCCAGACTCAAGGGCGCTACAGTGAAGCTGAACCCCTGTATCAGCAAGCTTTAGGAATAACCCAACAACTGTTTGGGGATGAGCATCCTGATATTGCACAAAGTCTGAACAATTTGGCTTTGCTTTATAGGGAACAAGGTCGCTATCAAGAAGCTGAGAACCTTTATAAAGGGGCGTTGAATCTAAGAATAAATCTGTTTGGAGATGAGCATCCTGATATTGCACAAAGTCTGAACAATTTGGCTTTGCTTTATAGGGCGCAAGGTCGCTATCAAGAAGCTGAACCACTTTTGCAGGAAGCGCTTAAATTATGGCGAAATCAGTTAGGAGAAGAGCATCCAACCCTAGCCGATTGCATGAATAATTTAGCTGTACTTTACGATAACCAAAGGAACTACCACAAAGCAGCCCCCCTTTACAAACAAGCGTTGGCTCTATGGGAAAATCGCTTTGGGAATGAAAATCCATTTCTGGCTAGTGGATTACATAATTTGGCATCCCACTACGCAGACCAAGAATGCTATAGTGAAGCTAAACAACTCTTAGAAAAAGCATTAGATATGACGCGACGATTGGAGGGTAATGAACATCCTCACGTTGCTCAAAGTCTGAACAATCTAGCGGTTGTATTAGCTGCTACTGGGTACCCCAATGAAGCACTATTACAGAGGATTCAAGCCAATGAAATTGATACTAAAGTTATTCGCACTGTGTTTGCCTTCAGTTCGGAAAATGACCGTTTAGCCTACTTGCAAAAAATTAGGGGGAAGTTGGATGGTTTTATTTCCCTTATCTATAGCCACCTTTTAAACTCACCCCATGCCTTACAAGCTCTATTAGATTTAATCCTCAAACGCAAAGCCCTCACCGCATCTGCCCTCGCTGCACAAAACGAAGCTCTCTACAGCGATCGCTATCCCCATCTTACCGAAGACTTCCACAAACTCCGCGACTTGAGCGAACAAATCATCCACCTTACCTTTTCCACCCCCCAAACCGAAGATTTCACCACTTACCAACAACAATTAGTGCAACTGCAAGCCGAACATAACAACTTACAAAAAACACTAGCATCTCAAGTACCAGAAATCCAATTACAAGAACAACTCCCTAACCGTAGCGATGTTGCAGCAGAGTTACCAGCAGGTTCGATTTTGATAGAGTTTATCCGCTTTGATCTATTCAATTTCAAAGCAATTCCAGCCAAAGGGGAAGCACAATGGCAACCTGCCCGTTATCTCGCTTTCATCTTACCAGCCGGACAGCCAGAATCAGTAGAAATGGTAGATATTGGAGAAGCGGAATGTATTGATAGCTTAATTCGAGAATTTCGGGAGTTAGTATCTGGCGCGGGTAAAAATCAAGAAAGTCAGCTAGGGATGTTCAGCAAGCGCCCTCCCAAATTAATCTTCAGAGAATATCATCCACAAGTAGGCATCAAACTACGACAAGCCATATTCGACAAACTTCGCCCCGCATTAAAAGAACACAAACATTTAATTATTGCCCCAGATGGAGAATTAAACCTAGTGCCATTTCAAATTATCCCCAGCGACGATACTGGAGAAAAAATGCTGATGGATGAATTTACCATCAGTTATCTGACTGTCGGGCGAGATATACTCCGGCAGAAAATAGAGACAAAACGCCCTGCATCTATCAATGCTTTAGTATTTGCCTCTCCGAATTTTGACTTGAGTGCAGAAAGTGTAACTTCCGATGCAGCACCCAAACAAAATATACAGACAGAGAATTTACGAGAATGTATTGCTAACAAACCCTTAAAAGATGCTAAGGGGACAAATATATTGGGAGAAAGAGTTGCACAGAAGTTAAAAGTGGCTTCTTATCTAGGAAGTGAAGCACTGGAAAGCTACTTTAAACCCCTGCAATGTCCGCGCATTCTGTTAATAGCCACTCATGGTGTATTTTTACCTAACCAACCTGAAGATCCCTCTCTAACTGTTTCTTATCAAAGGGAAAGTAGTTTATTGCAGCGCGATCGCTTTTTTGGTAGAGTCGAAAATCCGATGCTCCGTTCCGCTCTTGCTTTAGCTGGAGCTAACACTTGGGCAAAAGGTGGTAAACTTCCCCCACAAGCGGGGAAAGGAATTCTATTTGCTCAGGATATAGCCGGACTTGACCTCTGGGCGAATGAAATTACTGTCCTCTCAGCCTGTGAGACAGCCATTGGAGATGTAGCCATTGGGGAAGGAGTATTTGGGTTTCGACGTGCCTTTGCCGTTGCTGGAACAAAAACCCTGATAATGAGTTTATGGTCGGTGAATGGGTGGACAACTGCACTGTTAATGGAACGTTTTTTTGATAATTGCGAATCTGGATTAGGGCGTGCTGATGCTTTGCAAGAAGCTCAGAATTATTTGCGAAATATCACTGTCAGAGAATTGCAGCAATTTGAATTAGGACAAGAAATTCTCAAACAAGAATTCAATAACGGTAGAGAATTAGATGCTACAATGTTAACTCGTCAAGCGGAAGACAAACCTCTGGCACATCCTTACTATTGGGGTGCATGGATTTGCCAAGGGGATACAAAACCTATATAGTGTTTTTAAATGAGATGTAAAATAGAAAGCCTTATTTTATGGTGCTTCAGGACTTTTGCTGTTCACATCCCAAATGAAAACGCTATAGATGTACAATAGTTTCCAATAATCCGATAACGTGCTCCCTACTTACCGTCGGAAATCCATCGAGGAAATCATCAATTGACTCTCCCGCCTTCAAATAGTCAAAGACTGTCTGTACCGGAACTCTTGTGCCAGTAAAAACTGGAGTACCACCCATAATTTCAGGAGATATACTAATAACTGATGATTTTTTAAGCATGGTCTTTCATTTGGCGAGTCTATTATCTATAACTTATCTGTAATCATAATCAAAAATTGGGTTGATGTTAACCACTTTCTACATCTTTTTTGGGGCTTTCAGAGAAATTCAGAATAGTCAAACTTTCCCTATAACTATAATAGGACAACGGTGTGAAGTAGAGCGTGAAGTTCAAGAAAAGTTTTCCCATATCAGACTGAAGATGGAAGACAATCAGCCAATTGACACTACGATTCCCCCATCCCCCCATCCCCAGTATCCCTACCATTGTAAAAAAATACTAAATCCCGCCCGGAATACACATGATTTCGTGAGACAATCAACAGTCCATAGATTGATTGTGCCAATTAGTAGCGTAACTGCACCGTTTTTCCCCAGGATACTCAAAATGACAACCCAAAACCCCTTAACTTGGAAAGCCACCCTCGCCGATAAAATTCCCCCCCACTGGGCTGAGGAAATCGATACATTTGAAAATCAGATGAAACTCCGCACTCAAGGCAAACTTGATGAGAAAGTCTTTGCTGAGTTGCGGCTGCGTCGGGGTGCTTACGGTCAACGATATGATAATGGTTTCCGCTACGATGGTGAGAAATCCCAAACTATTTCTTTCCCCCATCCCGATTTAACTAAAGGCCCAGAAACGAAATGGGAAGCGCCGGGGATGCAGCGGATCAAAATTCCTTATGGGGGGATGACTGCCCAACAGATGGAAGTGCTAGCGGATATGGCGGACGAATATTCCGATGGCATTCTACATGTTACCACCCGTCAGGATTTTCAACTGCATTTCATTTCCATTGAAGATACCCCCGATATGCACCGCCGTTTGGCTGCTGTGGGGATTACTACTCGCGAAGCTTGCGGTAATTCAGTCCGAAATGTCACAGCTTGCCCTTTAGCGGGAGTTTGCCGAGATGAAGCCTTTGATGTGACAGGTTATGCTAACGAAACCGCCTATTACTTTTTTGGACACCCGGATGTACAGGATTTTGGACGGAAGTTTAAAGTCGCTTTTTCTGGTTGCAAAACTAATCCTTGCGGTTTAACTTTCATGCACGATTTAGGGTTAATTGCGACTACAAGAATTGTGGATGGAGTGGAACAAAAAGGGTTTGAAATGTATGTGGGTGGCGGATTAGGTGCAGTACCCCATTTAGCCAAACTTTTAGATGAGTTTGTCCCAGTAGAAGAATTATTACCCATGTCCCAGGCGATCGCAAGGGTATATGCTCGTTTAGGTGAGAAGAAAAATCGCAATAAGGCACGGATTAAGTTCTTAGTTGGCAAACTCGGTATTGATGAATTCCGTCGCTTAGTTAAAGAAGAACGGGAAGTGTTGAAAAATGATCCTAAATGGGATGATTGGTTAGCTAATCTGTCTCGTTATGAAGAAGCAGGTAAACCTGCACCAGTTTCAGCGGGTGAAAATATCGATTTAGGTGAAGATGCAGCAGCATTTGCCCAGTGGAAATCCACTAATATTTACCCACAGCGACAAGATGGTTTTAACTGCGTCAGTATCGCCTTACCTTTGGGTGACTTGACTGCCCCACAAATGCGGGGAGTTGCTGATATTGCCCGTCGTTTTACTAACGATACCACTCGCATTACAGTAGAGCAAAATATTATATTGCGGTGGATTAATGAAGCGGATTTACCTGCTTTATATTTAGCACTAAAAGCGATTAACTTACACGCTGGCGGGGCAAATTCCATTGTTGATATTACCGCTTGCCCAGGTACAGATACCTGCAAATTAGGTATTTCCAGTTCTCGCGGTTTGGCAAGTGAGTTAAGCAATCAGTTAGCTGCTAAAGGTTTGCAGTATGATGAAGCGCTGAAAAATCTGCGAATTAAAGTTAGCGGCTGCTTCAATTCCTGCGGTCAACAAATGGTAGCAGAAATTGGTTTCTATGGATCGAGTCGTTTAGTAGATCGACATCGAGTCCCCCATTTCCATTTAATTTTAGGTGGAGAATGGGATAATAATGCCGCTCAATACGGACAATCTTTAGGCGTATTTCCTTCCAAACGGATACCGGATGTAGTGAACTTTTTGGTAGATATGTACCTGCGGGAACACGATAAAGGAGAAAAATTCTCCCAATTTGTCAACCGCATCGGGAAAAAAGCCATTAAAGATCAATTGCAATCCTTTGCCAAAGTACCTGCCTACAGCGTAGATAAATCCTTCTACACAGATTGGGGCGATGCCCGGGAATATACGATTGGCGATATTGGCATTGGGGAATGTGCCGGAGAAGTAGTTTCTCTGACTGATTTTGGTGTTGCTACAGCCGAAAGTATGTACTTTGATGCCACACTTTTATTGGAAGGAAATTCCACCAACGGTAATGTGAAGCAAGCCGCAGATAAAGCCCTAGGTGCAATGCTGAGTGCAGCCCAAGCTTTACTGAAATTGCAGAATATTGACATTTCCAGTAATCCCGATGTAATTGTCAGTGAATTCCGTAAATATTTCTACGATACTGAGTTATTCTTCGATCCTTTTGCCAAAGGTAAGTTTGCCAGTTATCTGTTTAATGCTTACGAAAATCGCGATGATGCCGCAAATTTGGATCGTTCCCGACAATTGATTGAAGAGGCGCGGTTATTTATTGAAGCAGCCCATGAGTGTAATACGCGGATGGTGCAATCTGGGATTGTGAGTCCGGGTAGTTTTAAGAAGTGGTTGATGGATAGGGAAATGCAGTTGGCTGGGAAGTAGTAGTGGTCGAATATAGTGCGTGTTGTGGAGGATTGTGACAGGGAATCTACAACACGCATTATTTGTATAACTCATAACTTGCACCAATGTTAACTTGCGGTTAAAACCGGATCTACACAAACCCAACCCGCCGTAGCAGGTTTGACAGCCTTTGAGTAGCCATTAGTCTGCGATTAGTCCGCTTAAAGGCGATTTTGTAGATACCTTGATTTGTGGCGATATATAGCTATGAGCATAAATAAGTATACACAGCATATTTATCTGTTATTATATTAATCTATTAAGTTGGCACAGGCTTAATCCTATGTTCATCAAGCAATTTTCTCCACTTCTATTTAGAGCCTGCATATCGCTACCGATATTCCTTGGCATACAGACTCAAGTATTGGCTGCTCAAGGTTATCGTCTCCCTTTTCCAGCAGGAAAGTCAGTACCAGTAAATCAGTCATGTGTAGACTCAATTGATGGTCCGACTTGTAAACACTCTAAAATTAGCCAGATTAAGTACGCGATTGATTTTGGATGTAGCATCGGAGATCCTATTGTTGCTATCCAAGATGGAGTTGTTGATCGTTTAGAATTTAAGAATGATTATGGAAATTTAATCAAAATTAAACATAATGATGGCAAATACTCTCTTTATGCACATCTTAAAGAACCTAGCCCTCTGAGTTTAGGGGCTTCAGTCAGTAGTGGACAAGCTATAGGAAAGTGTGGCATGACTGGTGATGCAACTGGTCCGCATTTGCATCTGGAATTAAGACCCACTAGCAGCTATAGTACAGTGCCAATTTACTTTGATGAGTGTAATAACAATTCACTTTGTCGGGATGGGCAGGTTTATTATCCTGAATCATATTTATCCATAAACACAGGTTCATCCACAAACAATGCACCTTGTATTATTAACAGCCCTTCACCAGGAGGAGCTGGGAGGATGTGTATTCCGATTAGAGAAGGGCAGGTGATGTGGAAAGAATTTCTCACACTTAGTAGTGATAGCCCTCTGTCATTAGGAGCTAAAATTGTCGCGGTGAGTAATGGTTCAGAGGCTAGTGGATTAAATCGTCGAGAAACTCCAGGCGGAACCCTGATAGGGAATCAAGATATCGCTTGGGGAACAGTTGGAACATATACAGGAGGGTTTGGAGTTGCCCCTATTGGTGGAATAAACTACAACTGGCTTAACATTGATTGGGGAAATGGAAAATCTGGTTACTCTGCCGAGAACTTCCTTAACTATGTTTATACTTTGTACAAAGTGGTTCCTTCTAATAATTCATTTGATGGTAATGGTGAATCTTTTACAGAGCCAATTTTGCCCGAAACCTCTAATCCAAGTACTGCTTCTGTTTCTGAACCATCATCAGTTTTAGGTCTATTATCAGTTGCTGTTACTGGTGTGCTAGTAAAACTTAGAAAGAAGAGCGGTTAAATTTTCCTTGAAGTCATTCTATTTAATCTGCTAGGAAACTAATATGTTGCGAGACGAAATAGTAGAAGAAATTAACCGAATTCGTGACCAATATGCTAAGTTATTCAATTATGACTTAGATGCAATTTTTGCCGATTTTTAGCCCCTTAACTCGATATGGACTCGATGGCTGGGTTCCTACTCAACATCGAAAACTGGCAAAACCCTGTTTCTGAAAGCAACTTAGTCGATTTCCGCAAGAGGTCTAATGAGTCAGCGAGATAAACTACTGGTCAAAATCCTGTTGGGAACCTCCGATGCCAATATTCCCTTTGAACCGCTATGTCAACTCCTCCGCAACCTCGGTTTTGACGAACGAATACGCGGTAGTCACCACATCTTTTCCAGAGAAGGCATTGAAGAAATCCTGAATCTTCAGCCCAAACAAGGTAAAGCAAAAGCGTACCAAGTCAAACAAATTCGCCATGCAATTTTGAAGTATCAACTCGGAGGACAAGATGAAGATTAAGTATCAACTGATTATTTACTGGAGTGAAGAAGATCGAGCTTTCATTGTTGAAGTCCCTGAATTACCTGGTTGTGCCGCAGATGGCGAAACCTATCAGGAAGCAGTGCAAAATGTAGAAATTGTAATCCAAGAATGGATTGAAACTGCACAAGCATTAGGACGACCTATTCCAGAACCCAAAGGTAGATTACTATTGGCTTAATTTTTTAGTGTGGGGAAGTTGCAGTTGATTGACTAGAAATCAAATTACTCTCGATTACGATCAGCTCGAATTTTGGCAATATCTTGCCAAAACGACTCTCGCGTCACCTGTTTGAGATTAGTTTGTCGCTCTTTTGTATAGTCACCTGTTCCCCATCCCATTTCTTTCAAAAAACGAATGGTAGTGACTTGACCTAAATTTTCAAATAAGACTTGATAGCCTTTTTTGCGAAGTTCAATGGGTGTCATTGCTAGATTCTCCTTCAGATTGAAAAACAGATATTAACCAAGTAACTGGGTTCTAGATTGTAACATTAAGGTTATAGTAAGATTACTAAAATAATAGCATGATTCGTTTTATCGATCTTTTTGCAGGCATAGGTGGAATGCGCCTCGGCTTTGAGGAGGCGTGTCATATTCAAGGCATAGAATCTCAATGCGTACTTAGCTCAGAAATTGATAAAAGAGCCAGAGAAACATATATCCGAAATTTTCATGAACAACCTACTGGAGATATCCGAGAAATTGAACTAATACCTGACTTTGATTTTCTCCTAGCTGGCTTTCCCTGTCAGCCCTTTTCTTATGCGGGTAAACAGCAAGGATTTGGCGATACAAGAGGGACACTTTTTTTTGAGGTTGAGAGATTACTAAACAAATACAAACCTCAAGGTTTTCTCCTGGAAAATGTGCGCGGATTGACAACTCACGATGGTGGCAGAACATTCCAAACAATCGTTCATTCCTTAGAAAAACTAGGCTATGGTATTGATTGTCTTTTACTCAATAGCAGTAACTTTGGCGTACCACAAAATCGCGTTAGGATCTATATTCTGGGACTACTTGGTAAAAAACCAAAACTTACACTTAGATCCGATAGAGGCGCAACTGATTCCCATGCTTTTAAGCAACAGTTAGCTCAACTAAGTCTTTTTTCCAGCAATTATCCAATTGTGAGAGTAAAAGATATTTTATCAAATGAAGTTCCTGAAAAATATTACCCTTCAAGGGAATTTGAACAACAACTTTTTGAGGCTGTAGATGGGGATCTTACCAAGCTACATGGGGTTCGTCTGATTGACTTTCGTGGCGGGAATTCCCTTCATTCTTGGGATTTGGGTATTAAAGGAAAATGCAATAAAGATGAACGAGACTTTATGAATGCTTTAATTGCCAATAGAAGACATAAGGAATTTGGTGTACAACAAGATGGCAAAAGTTTAACTATTGCACAAATTAAGACTTTTTTTGATCGCGAGGATATTCAAGATATTATTCGAGCGCTCATTAGCAAAAAATATCTCAAAGAAGTAGATGGCAGATATAATCCTGTTAGTGGAAATATGTCTTTCGAGATTTTTAAATTTCTCGATCCTGAAAGTATTTCCATCACACTGACATCATCCGATCCCAACAAGTTGGGTATTGTCCATAATGGGCGAATTAGACGGATAACACCCCGTGAATGTGCGAGATTACAAGGCTTCCCAGAGTCTTATATTGTTCATCCAGATGATAGTGCCGCATATCAGCAATTTGGTAATGCAGTAAGTGTCCCTGTTGTTCAAGCTATTTTATCAGATTTTATCCGTAATAATAACTTGACTAACAAAGTATTTAGCCTTCCAAATAATCAACCTATAGCACTGGACGCTGGCGTATTTACAGTACATTAGTTCTAAAATCTTCCAGATAAAGCATTCATTTTCTAATGTGTAACTACACCAGTGAGCAGCGCTATATCTCAGTTTGAACTCCTAAGTCAATACCTAAGTTTCCTAAAAAGACTCGATGGAGAAAACTCAAATGATTTAAGTAGTAGAACAAATTATTCTCAATAAACATCAGTTTCCACTCATTGTTGTATGTTATTGTGGGTTCTGATGGGCACAAATTTGAGAAATATCCTACCAAAATGTTTCCCGCGTAACTTGTTTTTGCGTGGTTTGTCGCCGAGCTAAATAGATAATTCAAACTTATTGATTTAGTAATCTGGTTTTAAATTATTCAATCCGGTCTGGATTTCCTGACAAAGTGAAGTAATGTTAAGCGCCTGAAACCCGATTATTGCCATTGTATGGAGACTGTAGTACATTTTTCAATTAAAATAGATGATGGTAATTTGGTCTTTTATAACCAAATTTTAGACATAAAGCTTAAAACCCTTGCTCTGTATGGGATTAACTGCCCAGCGAACCCAAAAATATGTACTACAAGGGTAACCTCGAATAACTAATTTTGGGAGGATGACTCAAACGCTGACTTGACAAAAGGCAAGACTCATGTATGTGCAAGACGCGATCGCGGTTATAGTTTTATTCAGTCACAGTTATCGCCTTAGTAGCCTTGAGATCTCATTCCCTTCCCACCTCATATCATAATTTGACTATGCTCCAAAGACTATATGTACACAACTTCAGATGCCTGGAAAACTTTGAACTAACCCTAAAAGAGATGCCATCTGCTCTCTTGATTGGCAAAAATGGTTCAGGTAAATCAACTATTCGCTCTGCCTTAGAGGTGCTTCAGAAGATTAGTCAAGGCATCAATAGAATGCGCGAACTTGAAAAACTTAAACTGATTAGCCCGAAAGATTTTGCTCGTGGCAGATCTGATGTGCCAATCCGCTTTGAAATAGAAGTATTACTTAACGATAAATTATATAAATATATCCTAGCTTTAGAGTTGCCAGAAAAATTTAGAGAACTTCGAGTTTGCCAAGAACAACTGCTAGTTGCAGGAGAGCCAATTTACTCTCGAAAAGAAGCCCAAGTCACTCTTCATACTAGCTCACAAAATCGTGAAGCTCAGTTTTTATTGGATTGGCATCTTGTTGCCCTTCCCGTAATTCAGGAGCAATCAGAAACTGATCCGCTTCGTATGTTCAGAAATTGGCTTGCTCGCACAATAATTTTAGCTCCAATCCCAAGCTTGATGACAGGAGAATCTCATGGCGAAACTTTGGAGCCAAAGCAAGATGCTTCAAACTTTGGGGACTGGTTTTCTGGATTACTCAGTCGCTATCCTGCCGCCTATACACAGGTTGATAAATACCTCCGAGAAGTTATGCCTGATATTCAGGATTTTCAGAATGAACTTATCGGCAAAGACTTCAAAAGCACGATTGTTCGGTTTGAAGCCAATAATGCAAATCTGAGTATTGATTTTGAAGCTTTATCTGATGGGGAGAAATGTTTTTTTCTTTGTGCTGTTGTTTTAGCTGCCAACAAGTTTTATGGTCCAGTTTTTTGCTTTTGGGATGAGCCAGATAACTATCTATCTTTGTCAGAAATTGGACATTTTGTCATGTCATTGCGACGATCATTTAAAAATAGGGGTCAAATTTTAGTTACTTCGCATAATGAGGAAGCAATCCGAAAGTTTTCCAATGAAAATACCTTTGTACTCGATCGCAAAAGCCATTTAGAGCCAACTTTGGTCAGATTGCTTAACGATATAACTGTTAGAGGAGATCTGGTAGATACCTTGATTCGTGGTGATATAGAGCTATGAGCAGAAATAGGTATCAACCGCACATTATTATCTTGCCGGAAGATCGTGCTAATGAAGAGATTGCTAACGGATTTATTCAGTATCCAAATATTAATGAACATGCTATTCAAATCGAGCGCCCTGCTGGTGGTTGGGGAAAAGTTATTGAAAAATTCACAGAAGCCCATGTCCCTGAAATGCGACTCTTTACAAAGAGGATGATTCTTTTGCTGATTGATTTCGATCGAAGTGAAGATCGATTTAGTTATGTAGAGAGTCAGATTCCACAGGATCTAAAAGAAAGAGTATTCATTCTGGGAGTACAATCTAACCCAGAGAGTTTAAGGAGAGACACCCAAAAGAATTTTGAGGGTATTGGAGAAACCCTTGCCAAGGATTGCTCCGACAACACGAATCAATTATGGGGACACGCTCTTCTCAAACACAACAAAACTGAGTTAGAGCGGATGATTTTATCTGTCAAACCATTTCTGTTTAATTAAAGTCTAGGTAAATCAAATGATTCGTTTTATCGATCGCAGGTTGTATTTGTCCCAAAGTGCGATCGCATTTTGAGTTAAATCCCTATTAGACATCTCCCCTACCACAAACTCCAATCGCGGAAAATATTTTTCGTGCTACTCTCAATAACTGAAAGTTGAGCCTCATGTTGTTCGCCATACAGAGCCGATATTTTGCGAGTTAAAACGTAAGCTCTCTGACCAATCGCTTCTGCCATATTCAACATCACGGTAGAAGAGATTCTATCCCCCTCTTCAAAACGCTGACGCAAAGCATCAAAGGGCATCGCCAATGCCTTCACTTCATTAATTGTTTCCACATTTGCCGAATTAGGTTCCCCACTGAAAAAACTAATTTCTCCTAACACTGTCGGGGCTTTATTGCGACTTATTTCTTGTTCTCCTGCCGGAGTATCAAGAAATATACGAACCTTTCCCGCTAGGAGGAAGAAAATTTTATGGCTGTGACCATCTTGAGACAATATCTTGTATTTAGGAGGAAGAATAACCTCCGTACACGCACTTATAAACGTTTGAATCTGATCCTGATCTAGATTTTTAAATACATAAAATTGTTCGGGATTGATACTCATGATTTTACGATTTAACCTGGTTAATTCTCGGGTGGAAATTACTAGTGCAATTCGGTAGAAGTAAAGGAGGCAACAAGGCAGGGGGCTGTAAGATTAAGCATGTCTACTTTTTGCCCTCATTTTAATTGTATCATTATTTGTCCTGAGTTTCATTTGAGTTACAGTAAAATATATAATGTAAGATAGGAATGAATACTATCCTCCTGTAAGGGGATAAAAATTATCCGAGGATACTCCGAAACTCCTGATTTATACAGATGTAATGTACAATGAGCAATGTAATACCAATGCGGCGGGCTTTCTCCCATACTATCTATAAAATGTTAGAATCCAGACCCGATAGTTATCACGATTGGTTGGATCAAGGACATGGGTTACGGGATGAGGGACGATATCGAGAAGCCTTAACCAGCTACGATCTCGCTTTAGAATATAAGCCTAATGATTATTGGGCATGGTACTGGCGAGGGGATGTGCTGGATGCGTTAGGACATTTTGAAGCAGCCCTTGATAGTTACGACAAAGCCTTAGAAGAGTATCCTACAGATTACTGGGCTTGGTGTCACCGGGCGAGGGTGCTGCGGGAATTGGAGCGCTATGAAGATGCGCTCGCTAGTTATGATAACGCATTGATAGCACGACCAGAAGATTATTGGGCTTGGTATAATCGGGGACGAGTGGCTTTGGAAGATTTGGATTTGTATGAAGTTGCGATCGCATCTTTTGATAAAGCGATAGAAGTTCGTTCAGATGATTATTGGAGTTGGTATCGTAAGGGTGATGCCTTCAGACATTTGCAACGTTATGAAGATGCGATCGCAAGTTACGATAAAGCAATAGAAACGGAACCTCAAGATTATTGGGCTTGGTATCGCAGAGGAGATTCCTTGCGATATTTGGGAAGATTAGAAGAAGCCATAACTAATTATGATGAAGCCTTGACAGTTAAACCATCAGATCCCTGGAGTTGGTATAAGCGAGGGGAAATTTTGCGGTGCTTGGGTAGATATCGGGAAGCAATTACTAGTTACGACGAAGCAATTTTAAGTAATTCCGATGATGGGTATGCTTGGTATAACCAAGCTTGCTGTTATGCTTTACTTGGGAATATTCAAAGTGCGATCGCCAGTTTACAAGAAGCAATTCGTCTTAATCCTATAGAATTTCAAGACTTTGCCAAAACCGATCCAGATTTAGCTAATCTGCGGGGATTTGAGTTTTGATAGGATGAAGTACAGAATAGAAACCCGGTTTCTTTAAGAAACCGGGTTTCTAAGTACCTCACTCACCTCCAAAGCACTATATTATGAGCCGCAACTTGGTAAGCTGTTATGCACTTAATTTAGATACCTCCACACCCCTTTCTCAAAATTTAATATCCAATTTAGACGCACAACAGCCGATCAAGCAGTAATTGATTGTCCAATCGTATGAACTTTAATTAAACTAGTAGTACCTGACTTACCAATAGGAACACCAGAAGTAATCACCACCTTATCACCATGTTCTGCTAACTCCATCTGAAGTGCAGCATTTATCACATTTGTCAACATTTCTTCCGCCGTCTTTACTGCTGAAACTAGATATGGTTGTACACCCCAAGATATTGCTAATTGATGATAGGTGGTTTTTTCAGGTGTAAAAGCAATAATTGGCGTTTTAGGACGATACTTAGATATTAGCCGTGCTGCACCTCCCGATGAACTATTACACATAATCCCCCGCGCTACTAACTTACTCGCAATGCGACAAGCAGCTTCGGCGACAGAATCAGTAATACTAGCATTTTCTTCTGATGAAACAACTGATTTCTGGAACCCTTCTTGTAGAGATTCTTCAGTTCGCAAAGCGATATTGTGCATCATTTCTACAGCAGCAATAGGATATTGTCCCACAGCAGTTTCACCAGATAACATTACTGCATCTGTACCATCTAAAATTGAATTGGCGACATCAGTAACTTCAGCGCGAGTGGGATCTGGTGCGCTAATCATAGACTCCAACATTTGGGTAGCTGTAATGACAGGTTTCCCGGCTTGATTGCAGCGACGAATGATTTGTTTTTGGATCATCGGCACCTCATGCAAAGGCATTTCTACTCCCAAATCACCGCGAGCAATCATAATCCCATCAGCTACATTAAGAATATCTTCAAAACTTTCTACTGCTTCTCGCTTTTCAATTTTGGCAATAACACGAGTATTGGCTCCTGCAGCTTCAATCATCCGCTTGACAGGTTCTAAATCTTGCGCTGTGCGGACAAAAGATACTGCCACAAAATCTACACCAGATTGAAGACCAAAACGCAAATCCATTAAATCTTTTTCTGTGACAGAAGTGACAGGTAAGTAAGTTTCTGGGAGGTTAACTCCTTTGTGTGTGGAGAGAAGTCCACCAATTTTAACTAAGGCGCGGATGCTATCAGCATCGCGTCCAGTTACTATTAATTTTACCCTGCCATCGTTGATCGAAATTGGTTCGCCAACCCGCACCATAGCAAATAGTGTGGGAATTGGCAAAGGAATTTCATTGATGTTGTTACCTTCCTGTTGCAAAACAAAGGTAATTTCTTCTCCTGCTTTCACCTCAATTCCTTCTGTTGGGAGGGTTCCCAAGCGAATCTTGGGACCGCAGAGATCTTGAAGTAGGGCTAGTGGTTTATTCTGTTGCTGGCTAATTTCTCGCAGGTTTTGAATAGTTTCTCCGTGGAATTCATGGGAACCATGGGAAAAATTTAACCGAGCAACATTCATCCCAGCTTCCACTAATATTTCGAGGTTTTCTCGTGCTGCTGTAGCTGGTCCAATAGTGCAGATGATTTTAGTACGACGCATATTGTAGTTTGGCATGATAGGATTAAAGGTAATGTTCCACACAAACCGTTAGATTTTCGGTTGATGTACCAAAACCTACAAAGCTAACATCAGCTCAACCGGAGAATTTTGCCCAAGTCGATGAACTTAGTAAAGTTATTCTATGGAGCCTGTTGGTAGAACATCTGTTATGAGGATAGATCGAGTTTGTTAAGGATGAGTAATTTAAAAACTGGAGAAATTGTTAAGAAAATATTGGGAAAGAATTAAATGTAGGGTGCGTTAGCGAAGCATAACGCACCATTACCACTATATCTAATATCGCTGCCTAAGTCGTGAAAGTCTTGTCATCCAGAGCCACAAGACTGATTGTGGACATTGCCCTTCCTACACCGATTGGGGTTTATTTATGCCCAGTTATCGATCGGAAAATTAACTTTGTTGAATACTATTGAGCAAAGTTTGTTTATTTGCTGAATTTATAGGAGGAATAACTTTACCCTCTGTACTTCCCGATACTTTTTCTTGACTGAAGCTATCGCCAAATAACTCATCCAGCATGGTGAGTTGGGCTTTCAGGATTTCAGGGTGTTTTTCATACCACTCTGAAAGGGTAAGGTAAAGCAAGTTGCTTTGATCAGGTAAGGGGGCAATTAATTCAACTAATTCATTTCTGTCTTCAGGGGAAAAGAGAGAAGGCTGACTATTCAAAAGTCGGTTAAAGACGGCAATATTTTGTTCGTCAACTGACGTTATTTTAGATCTGGTAGATTGCGCCGTTTGCTGGACTACTTCTAGGGGCAAATCTAAAGCTTGTGCTATCTGTTCTAAACTCAATCCCAGCGGCAGGAGTCGCGGGATAGTTTCTAGTTTATTTTCCTGTTTACCTTCCTCTTTACCTTCTTCTAGAACTTCTTGATAGAAGCGGGTTTTCTTTAACTCACTAGTTAAACCTAACATGGTGGCAATCTCCTCGCGGCTCTTTTTTGGTAATTTATAAACTATAATGGTCTCAATCAAGTCGATCAGATCTCGCTGGATGGCTTCATCGGTTAGTTGTTGTCTGGCTTGGGCGATTAACCGTCTTGCTCTTTCTCCAGCCGTCTCTTCTGGCTCAATTACCAGTTTAACAACTTCTACGCCTAAAGATGATTCTCCTTCCCGTAATTCATCTAAGTAAATTCGCCTGACTTGATTTAGGTTAAGGAGGTTGCCAAAATGTAATGTTTGTTCTCTTTCGATACTGCGGCTGGGATAGATGACGACAATCTGCCAAGGATGAGGTGGCTGGTATTGTTTGAGGTAGAGAAACAGTTCGGCAAATATCCGGTAGTATAGGGAAGGATCTGGCTGGAATTGGACTTCAACTAGATATAAGGGTTGGTTGGGTTGGTTGGTTTTGGGTAAGAATAAACCGTCGAGGCGAAAGGAAAGTTGTTTGACTTCGCGGGAGGTGAATTCATAGTTAGTGGCTGCTTCTGGGGCGCGGTTGATTAGTTCAAAGAAAATGCTCGGAAAGGATTGGAATAGACGGTAGAATATGGTGTCGGTTTTCACGATTAATTAGGGATAATGCCACGAGTATATTATCTCAAATTAATCAGGTTTTTACATCATCAATGCTGGCAATTAATGATTTTTTTGATGAACCGATAAATTTTACCAATTATATCGATTTGGATTGCCCAAACAATCCATCCCAAAGGGATAGATAAGATAATTCCTACCAATAAGTGAAAGACTACAGGAGAAAAGCTAGTAAAAAGATAACTGGGAGATTCTGGTTGAGGCGAGCTTTGAAATTGTCCTGGAAAAAGCTTAGTTAAAATGGTTTTAGCGGGTTCGTTAGCAACTTGGGAAGAAATGCCGCTGACGGCTAAACTAGTACTGGCAACAGTAATGAATTGTTCTAATCTTTCTTGGCGTTTTTGGGCTGTTGATTCGGCGGCGCGATTTTCTCTATTGTCTCAATTACTTGTAACAGAAAATGTGTCACACTAGAAGTAGCGATTAGAGCAGATCTCAGGAGGCTTAGTTAATGACAATCTCCATCGAGAAAAAGGTTTGGACAGATGAGGAATTTATGGCACTGTCCAAAGATGGACATCGTTATGAGTTAGTGAATGAGGAGCTTGTAGATATGGGCAATTCAGGAATGGAGCATGGTGGAATTGGCTCATTTCTAGGGGGTATTCTGGCAATATATGTTCGCCAGCACAAATTGGGAAATGTTTGTGATTCTAGTACAGCTTTTACCTTAAAGAATGGAAATAAGCGATCGCCTGATGTATCTTTCGTTTCTAAAGAACGGCTCAAAGGCTTAAAACGTCCCCCTCGTGGTTTCTTTCAAGGTTCTCCGGATCTGGCTGTGGAAATACTTTCACCCAGCAATACGGTTGAGGAAATCCACGAAAAGATTGTGGAATATTTTAACAACGATACTCGCTTAGTTTGGGTGATTCATCCTGATGAAAAATATGTTCTAGTTTACCATTCACCCGAACCGGATCGCTTGCTTCGTCCTCAAGATGCGCTAGAAGGTGAAGCCATTGTTCCTGGCTTTTCCATATCTGTTACTGAACTATTTGAAGAATGGGATTTTTAGCGATCGCCATTGAGACTTTTAATTTCAGCTTTTCGCTCTGACCAAGGTACAATTGGTTCATCTTGCCTAGACCGAGAAACTAAAATATCATAGAAATCTTCCCAAAGTTCACCCCACTCGGTTAGATCGATCAATACTGCTTTTTTCTCTCCACCATCATCTACTACAAACTGGATTCCTTTCATAATATTTTAACTCTCATATTCGTAAAGTGTTATTTTAGGTATGCCAATCGAGTTTTAATAGGGATCTACCCACGAACACAACCATCTCTTTATTCTATACTAGAGATAGTCAGAAAATCTTTACACCAATCACCTATGCCTCTCGAACCCAAAATCATGAAAGCGGTTGAGCAGCTAGGCTACCGCGTTACCGTCGGCGATGTGGCTACTCGTGCCGGATTGAATATTAATTTAGCAGAACAAGGTTTACTCGCTCTGGCTTCTGAAGCTAGCGGACATTTGCAAGTGGCAGAATCCGGTGATATTGCCTATCTATTTCCTAAAAACTTTCGCACAATCCTCCGCAATAAGTTCTTGCGGTTACAATTACAGGAATGGTGGTCAAAAATCTGGCGGATTTTATTCTATTTAATTAGAATTTCCTTCGGGATTATCCTGATTCTTTCCATAGCCTTAATTACAATCGCAATTATTATCATTGCCATTGCTTCCAACAGCGATAGTAATGGTAGCGGTGGTGGCAGTGGTGGTAGCGGTGGTAATTCTAGTAGTAGTGGCGGCGGATTCTGGAATTTCTTTTGGTTGTTCGACTTTGGCTCTCACCAAAGCCATCCGACTTCCTCTCCCACCTCCAAAAAAAACAAACGTAATTCCTCTCCATCTGCTCAAATAACTCAAGAAAATTCCACCGAAACATCCCCAAAAAGGGAGATGAACTTCCTAGAATCAATATTCTCATTTCTATTTGGTGATGGCAATCCCAACGCCGAATTAGAAGAACGTCGCTGGCGAGTTATTGGTACAGTAATTCGCAACTCTGGCGGAGCAGTAGTCGCAGAACAAATTGCTCCATATCTCGATAATATTGGGTCAGGATACCAACGGGAATCTGAAGATTATATCCTACCAGTACTCACCAAATTTAACGGTCGTCCCGAAGTTAGTCCTGATGGCGATATTATTTATCACTTTCCCGAATTACAAACTACTGCCCAACAGGAGGATATAGTACACCCCCAAACTACTCTTAATCCTCAGATACTAGAAGATATGGGTAGCTGGGTAGTTGAGGAGAAAGAACAAGATCTTAGTGTTTTACCTCAAAATCAATTTGGTGGAGTACTAGAGGCAATATTACCTTATCTTCAAGAAAAGCTTTGGCGTTTTAGTGCCGCCAGTAGCGGACAAATTCTCCTTGCCATTGGATTAGGGGGAGTTAATCTAGTTGGTGCATTGATGTTAGGATCTATGTTAAAGGGTGGTATCGCAGCTCAATTAGGTGGAATTGTCGCATTTGTCGCCTCCATTTATGGGATATTATTAGGCTACGGGATAGCTTTCTTTACCATCCCCCTGATTCGTTACTTTTGGATTCAGTGGCAAAATAGTCAAATTGAAGAGCGAAATCAAAAACGAAAAAAAGATGCGATTGCACTAAGGAGAGGAGATGCTACCTTACAAAACAAACTCACCTACGCTCAACAATTTGCTGCTAGAAATGTAATTAATCCTGATAACTTAACCTATACTAGCGAAACAGATTTACTGGATCAAGAAATAAACAGAAAAGAAGAAATCGATGGTGAATGGCAGAAAAGATTAGACTCAGAATAAAAACAATCATCTCTCAGAATATTTCTTTGATACACGATAAAAATAATCAAAATCAGGAGAAGTTGCCACAATGGGGAAGGGAAGACTAGAAGCATTTAGTGATGCAGTAATTGCGATCATTATTACCATTATGGTACTAGAAATGAAGATCCCCCACGGGGCAGATTTAGAAGCGCTACGTCCGCTATTACCAGTATTTTTAAGCTATGTATTGAGCTTTATTTATCTGGGTATTTATTGGAATAACCATCATCACCTATTTCAAGCTGTTAGACATGTGAATGGTCGTACCCTTTGGGCTAATATGCACTTATTGTTTTGGCTATCCCTCATCCCCTTTGTGACTGGATGGATGGGCGAGAATCACTTTGAAACGATACCAGTAGCCTTTTATGGGATAGTGCTATTATTTTCTGCGATCGCATATTTTATTCTAACTCATTCCCTCCTTGCCCACCACGGTAAAGATTCCACATTGGCGATTGCCATCAGTCAAGGATTTAAGGAAAAAGTGTCTTTAGCCATATATGCCGCTGCCATTCCCCTAGCCTTTGTAAATTCCTGGTTTGCCTGTGGATTATATGGCTTAGTTGCTGGAATATGGCTAATTCCAGATCCTCGGATTGAGAAAACTTTGAGTCGGTAAAAAAATGCGATGCCTCTGGTGGGCAAAGCTTGCGCCCCATTCATATCCAAACATAAACCTGCTAGAAAACCATATCCCAGCAGGATAATTTCAGCACCCAATCTCTTTTACTTTTTACCCTTTACTTTGATTCTTCACAATTGCTAATTTCTTATTCAAACTAACTGATAGCAAAAATAATTTGTTAACAAACCACTAAGACACTAAGGCTATATAGTAGGGTGCGTTACATAACGCACCCTACCATATATAGATTTTAGTAACAGATTTTGTGTAAGTCCTGGAATAGCAATTAGCCATTGGCAATTACCAAATCCCTATTCCATCCTCGATAAAGTCGCATTCTGATAATAATGACTCAAAATCTGCTGATAACCAGTCCCCTGTTGAGCTAAATTATGCGCCCCCCACTGACTCATACCCAAACCATGACCAAAACCTCGACCATCAAGTTGAAAACTACCGCCAGATTTAGACACAGTAAACAAAGTACTTCTTAACTCCAATACCTTACGCAAATCAGCACCACTAACCCGCTTTGAGCCACCACTACCGCGTACTAACATAGTAATAATACGTCCATTAGGCGTAGTTCGTTCTGGAGTCATTGAGGAAACTGCACCAACACCACCAATTCTCCGCCCAATTTCCCCAGCAGAAAAAGTTTTTGTCCACTGATAAACGGGTGCGCCCATATCGTAATCTGGCACACCGCGCAAATAAGCTAAAGAATCGCCAGTCCAAATATCTTCCACATTTTCCGTATGCCCTCCAGAAGCAGAGTGAAAGACAGCGAGAATCACCTTCCCACCATAAACCATAACCTCCCCAGCGGTAGCATTAGAAGCTTCCTGAGTACTTTGCGCCTCCGATTCCACACCTTTGTAAACTTGCCATTTAGTCGTATCACCCACATCGTAGGTATCAGTGCCCCCCGTTGCTTTCTTATAAAGTGCATAGGTACGAGCCGCGACAGCTTGGGCTTTCAGGGCTTCTATCGGCCAACTCGGACTCATTTCCGCACCCAGCACGCTGTAGAGATATTGGTCTAAGTCCACATGATTAACGGCAATTATACCCTTGCCAGTTGCTACTAGTCGGGTTTTGCCTCGATACCAGCGCGAGCCAATCCAAACAAACCCATTATCCTTCGGCTCAATCCAAAGCGAGCCGGAGCGCCATTTACCCACCGTCACGCTACTACCACCAGATTGGGCATTAAAAGCGTTCATCGCTGATAATTCTCCCACTTCTTTACCCGCACTATCGCGGACAATCGCATTAGTTGAACTTCCCACTTTTACCCGGCTAACACCATCTTCAATCGCCACTCGCAATTCGCTAGCGGCTTGAGCTGGTGCTACCAGGATAATCCACAAGAAAAAAGAGAGCCACCAGTAGCGCCCTCCCATCTTTGCGATTCTAGATATTAGAGAAACGGCAAAACCTCTAGATGTCATTCTTAATACATTCCTCTGACGACAGGTACAATTTTTGAAAGCGATACACAAACTAGTTGCTAGATTTCCTCGTTCAAGACGATTCAGCTATCATCCGGCTAACTTGATTTATTGTCGATCAATGATAATCTATCTTGGCGAATTTGTTGAGGGTACTATGTGCAAAATTACGGATTTTGCACATAGTACATCTGGTAGATTAGAACATATTTAAGTGGAGCGGAATAGTGTGGAAAATTTACCAAAGGTCATTAGCCCTCCTTTGGATTATTGAACCATAGTAGCTGAAACGACGCAATTTCGTCAAGTATTGAAAATTAATCTCAATAATTTTAACGAAGTTAAGCCACTTTCAGCCTTTGCTCATTTGTTACTTTATGTAAATTACTTGGTTTTTGAGGGTGAGGGGTTGGGGGTGAGGGTAAAACTCCCTGTCTCCTCCGGATCGGGATATCCCGGATTGGGAGTTATTTTGTTAGTAGTAGGCGATTAATCGCCTACTACTGGCTACTAAAACTAATCAGTCTATTGGTTTTTAATGAAAAAATCAGCTTCGGAAATTCGCCGCTACATGAAAATAAATAAGCCTGGGCGAATGGAATTCGCAGCTACACAAACAAAGTCCGCCTTCGCGGACTAATTAAGAACCCGCGAAGGCGGGTTTTGTCTGTGTAGATGCGGTTTTAACCGCTCACTAATAAGTTATCACAAAAGTACAAAGCAATGAAGGGAGCGCCACAACCTTCGCTACGCCGCCCCATCTGTCCCAGTTGCTGACCAAAAGCGCGATCGCTAAATTTTTAATTAATAAGCTGAAAAGCTTACAGAGTAAAGGTTTTAAAGGACAAGGCAGTGTTTTTAGAAATTGTCTGTTATTTATTAAAACAAATAAGAGGGCTACTGGCCATTTTTCATCACACACGATCGCCGATTGACCAGAAGGCATTAAGATATATGAAGACCATTAACGATATTGCCCTGCCTAGTCGGGTATCCCGGCAAGAACGGTAAATTTATTATGCTTGATGTTAGTTCAGTTTTAGAGGTATTGAAACCTGTACAAGATCCGGAACTCCAGAAGAGTTTGGTGGAATTGAATATGATCCGTAATGTCGAGATTGACGGCGGTACGGTTCGTTTTACCTTAGTTTTGACTACCCCTGCCTGTCCATTGCGGGAATTTATTGTTGAAGATTGTCAGAGGGCGGTGAAGCAGCTACCTGGTGTAGAAGAGGTTCTGGTCGATGTTACCGCAGAAACGCCTAGTCAAAAATCTTTGCCTGACCGGACGGGTATTGATGGAGTGAAGAATATTATAGCTATTTCCAGTGGTAAGGGAGGTGTGGGGAAGAGTACTGTAGCAGTGAATGTGGCAGTAGCCCTGGCAAAGTTGGGGGCGAAAGTTGGTTTAATTGATGCGGATATTTATGGTCCAAATGCCCCGACGATGCTGGGGTTGGCAGATGCTAAGGTGATGGTACAGCAAGGGGCGCAGGGCGAAGTACTCCAACCTGCTTTTAATCACGGTGTAAAATTGGTGTCGATGGCGTTTTTGATCGATCCGGATCAACCTGTGATTTGGCGCGGTCCGATGTTAAATGGGGTAATTCGCCAGTTTCTTTATCAGGTGGCTTGGGGAGATTTAGATTATCTGATTGTGGATATGCCACCGGGGACTGGAGATGCTCAGTTAACTTTAACCCAAGCTGTGCCTATGGCGGGGGCTGTAATTGTGACTACACCGCAAACGGTGGCTCTGTTAGATTCCCGTCGAGGGTTGAAGATGTTCCAGCAAATGGGGGTTCCAGTATTGGGGATTGTCGAAAATATGAGTTATTTTATACCTCCAGATTTACCGGATCGACAGTACGATCTATTTGGCTCCGGAGGTGGGGAGAAGACTTCTAAGGAATTGAATATCCCCTTGCTGGGCTGCATTCCTCTAGAAATTTCCTTACGAGAAGGAGGGGATGGAGGAGTGCCAATAGTAGTTGGGGAACCAGATTCAGCCTCTGGGAAGGCATTGATTGCGATCGCAAAAGCAATTGCTGCTAAAGTCTCTATTGCAGCATTGACGAGTTAATAAAGCTAAACTTCCTGAACATCAAACTTAAGTCACGCTAATTGCAAATAGTAGGATCGCTAACCACTTAATATGTTGCAAAGGCCACTAAATAGATCGTCGTTCGGTTTTCGCTGGCAGTCTATCCTGATGCCATTACAGGCATTAGACTGGCAGCTATTGATATTAACCATTTCTCTCACCACACTGGGTGGGCTGATGATTCGCAGTGCTGAATTAAACGCAGGCTTAACCGATTGGTGGTGGCACTGGGTGATTGGTGGGATTGGATTAACTATAGCGCTATTGATTGCGCGATCGCGCTATGAAGCCTTACTGCAATTACATTGGGTTATTTATGCCATCACCAATTGTTCGCTAGTGGCGGTAATGTTGATTGGTAGCGCAGCTAATGGCGCTCAACGGTGGATTAATATATTTGGTTTTAACGTTCAACCTTCTGAATTCGCCAAAATTGGATTGATTATTACCCTAGCAGCAATTTTACACGAGAAACCCGCCTCTACTTTGGGGGGAATGTTTAAAGTATTAGGGGTAGCAGCAGTGCCCTGGATGTTTGTATTTTTAGAGCCTAACCTGGGAACTTCATTAGTATTTGGCTCGATTACTTTTGGGATGCTCTACTGGGCAAATGCTAATCCAGGCTGGTTGTTGCTGATGGCATCTCCAGTGATCTCGGCTATTCTCTTTAACGTGTTTTTCCCCGCTTGGTTTGTCTGGGTAGCTGCGATCGCATTTATTGGCTGGCGCTGCTTACCTTGGCCTTTGTTTGGCGGGATAGGGGCATTAGTAGTGAATGTTGGTTCAGGCTTTTTAGGACATCTATTGTGGGGTTTGCTCAAGGATTATCAAAAAGAGCGATTGGTTCTATTTTTAGATCCCGATAAAGATCCCTTGGGCGGAGGATACCACTTAATTCAATCTCGGATTGCGATTGGCTCAGGTCAACTTTGGGGTAGGGGAATTAATCAGGGTACTCAGACACAACTCCACTTTATCCCAGAACAGCATACGGACTTCATTTTCTCTGCCATTGGTGAAGAATTGGGCTTTGCTGGTTGTTTGTGTGTTTTGATCGTTTTCTGGCTTATCTGTCTGCGTTTGGTGATTATTGCTCAGAATGCTAAGGATAACTTTGGCTCTCTGCTAGCGATTGGCTTACTCTCAATGATTGTGTTTCAAACAGTCGTTAATATTGGGATGAATATTGGTGTGGCTCCTATTACTGGTATTCCGCTACCATTGTTGAGTTACGGTCGATCGGCTTTGCTAGCAAACTTTATTGGGATTGGTTTGGTGGAGTCTGTTGCCAATCACCGACATCGATTGAAGTTTTAGGAAATTGGGAATGGGGGAAGAGAGTTTTGTTAGCGCAGCGGGACGAAGTCCGTTTTGAGTTTTCTCCTCTACTCCCTACTCCCTACTTGTATAAGATGTATAATAAACAATTAGCAATTAGCAATTAGCAATTATGATTTTTCCAGGCTCAACTGTTCGCGTCGTAAATTCCAACGACACTTACTATAAATTTGAGGGACTAGTCCAACGCTTGAACGATGGCAAAGCTGGTGTACTGTTTGAAGGAGGCAACTGGGACAAAATCGTAACTTTCAAGTTATCGGAACTAGAAGTTGTCGAACCCACAGCAGGTAAAAAAGGGAAATAGTTATTAGTTGTTGGTTATTTGTTATTAGTTGTAGAATAGGCATCTTGCCTGTGACATTTACTTGTTCGATCAATAACTAACAACAAATAACCAACAACCAACAGCTAAATTATGCGTCTTCCCCTACCACAGTTTGGAGTTGGAGATCGCCCCGACGATCATATTGCTGAGGTGATTGAGACAGCCTCGACAGAGTTTCTGGCTCAATGTTTGGAGCCAGAAGATTTAAGCTTTCCAGTTATGCCAGCTTTTGGTAGTTGGGTAAAATCGATGGATGAAGAATCGGGGAATCAAATTATGGCGGTAGTTTACCATGCCACTACGACTCCAATTGATTCCGTCCACAGAGCAGTTGCTTTGGGGTTGTCTATGGCAGAATTGCGAGAGCAGCAACCTCAGATTTTTGCCATGATCAAAACTGAGTTTCGTGCCGCTATTGTTGGATTTATTCCACCAGGTTGGGAGGGGAATGGTAAAGATAATTCTAGGAGTCAAGTTTATCAATATTTGCCACCTCGTCCACCGCAAGTTCATCAGGGGGTGTACCAATGTCAACCCGCAGAAATCATTCAATTTAGCGAAAAGTTAGATTTTTTGCAGACTCTGTTACAAGTGAATGGAGCGCCAGTTGAAGCGTTAATGGCAGCAGCGATTAGAGAAGTATATCAAATTCGCAAGGCGGAGCGAAGTTGGTTGGTGCAAGCTGGGCGAACTTTAAGTGTGTTATTGAAGGATGATTACGATCGTTTGCGGTATATTTTGAGTCAGATTCATTGGTAACTAGGGCTTGCTACAGGGAGTTTTTGTTAAGGGGGAGTAGAGAGTAGGGAGTAGGGAAAGAAAGGCGTTGTATCAAGGGTTTCAGGAGTGAATAACGTCCTAACCGCCCATTCGACTGCTATACTTATTCCCCATTCCCTATTCCCCGATTAATTCACTTCTCAAAGCCATCATCTCAATCATGAATTGTAGATTAGCATAGCGCTGGCGATAAGACGCGATCTCACGAGCTGGATCGTCTACTTTTCCTTCAAGTTGTTCCAGGTATTTTATTTCAGTCGCTTCAAGTGCTACCTGATACAGTTGCTTAAAAGATTGCTCAATTTCCGCCTTATTATCTTCATCCCTAACATTTACTCTAACCACCAAAGTTCCTCTCTGCTTATTCTCAATCGCTTGAATAGATAATTCCGAACCTACACGTTTCCGATTTAGCTCTTGAAATGTCATCAGAAAGGCTTGCCAATCAATGCTATTACGGAAAACTAGATCGAGAGTTTCTAAGGTTTTTTGGAATAACTTACTGAACTCGCCAGGTTCAAAAATACCATTATAAGGGCGGCGCTCTTCCAGAGAGTATCCTCTATTTTCTGGGCAATACTTAGATTTGAGATAAATATAATCGCAGAGAACATCATTGAAATTAGTAGCACTATCAATATTCCAATCTTCGATACAAGATCCCGTCAATATTGCCTGCTCAAAACTAGTCCCCAATGCTTGAGTTCTGATTAAGCGAACATTTGCGATTGTCGCTCCTCTAAAATTAGCATGACTAAGATCCGCTGCGGTAAGATCTGCTTTAGTGAGATCCGCACCCGTCAAGTCAGCTTCAATCAGATCCGTACCAAAGAGATTAGCTCCCTGAATATTAGCGCCTCTGAGGTTAAAGCCACTGAGATCGAGTAAATTCAGATTTGCTCCCGCGAGGATAGGAGTCACCTCCGGGTTTCTTTCCCGCCAATCATTCCAATAAGATACCCCCAGTTTGACCAAATACGAGTGGGGTTCGTTGTATAGTTCCATTTTCGATACCACACAAAGGATGAAGGATAAAGTATGAAGGATGAAAAAGAAAATAATTATCTGGAAGTTACCGGATTTGTCTGATGATAAAAACGATCATCTTAACATCTGACGCAGCCAATACCACAGAATTAGTTATGGTGTTGACTTCAGCCTTCATCATTTAACTTCAACTCTATCCTACCCATCCACAGAATCCGGAATCATCCCGATTCTAAAGGGTTCCAGGCAAAAGCTTACCTCACCGATTCAAAAATACCTCAACTTAGGGGTAGACATCCGGAAATAAACCATTACAATAATAAAGCAGGTTCTACTGGGACGTTGGTGACTGCCAATATAGTTTATTGATCTATGTCTGTTTGTATAAGGGAGTCGAGTGACGCCGTGGCAGTAAAC
>NZ_JAMZMM010000656.1 GCF_024178385.1 Limnofasciculus baicalensis BBK-W-15
AGTCCACATTTACAGTAAGTCTCAGGTATGTGAGGTACAGAGAAACCGGGTTTCTCTTGTGTACTTCATAAACCTGCAATCTGCTGTATGTATCGCGGAGAATGTCGTTTATTTTTTTTTAACACAGAGGTACGCACAGAGGTACGCAGAGGATGATGGGGATTTGTCTCGTGTCTAAAAAATCAGCCAAATGACGTAAGGAATTCATCATTATGGCTGATGCGCAATCGGTTGGGGATAGTAGAGAATTGTATTGACACCAAAAAAACTAGTTGATTGAGGGCTTGCGCTGTGGAGTCGGTTTATAGTCATTGCGCAGCCTTTTTTGTTTTTTGTTTATAAGTGAAATATGTTTTAACATGGGATCTCGTCCATTCCATTCGTCAGGACTTTATTAATTCAAAACTCAAAACTATCCCCCCATTCCCTGGACAATTGCCCCAAGCTGAAACCCTGCCGGATAAGTGCCTTCCATTTTAATTCGTTTGATTTCTGCCTCTGAAATTGGTAGATTTAACTTAGTTGCGATCGCGCGGACAATATCTCCTCTATCAATTACTCCTGCAATCGCATCTGCTGGAGTAAGTACTGTCAATCTTTTAAGTTGCCTAGTTTCCATCTTTTGGATTGCTTCTACTAAAGTAGTTTTTTCGACAACAGTGGGAATTTCTGATAAACTATGGGCTATTGTCTCTAATTTATCTATCTCCCAACGGCTCCGTTCGATCGTCTGTAAGTCTTCAATGGAAACTAAACCCTGATAACGTCCGTGAGCTGCGGCGTAGTAGGGTATTGGGGTTCGATTATCTGCCAAAATATATTGGTCAGCAAAATCCCGTAAACTCATCGTGCCATCTATTACTCGATAGTCACGAGTCATGGCATCTGATGCGACTAGCTGAAGTAAAGTTTCTTGTAGTTTGGTAAGTTGATCGTAGGCATCAGCATTGCGGAAGACAAAGCTACCGATTAAAGTCAGCCAAATTGCTGAGAAATCTCCCGTCTTCAATACCAGTAATAATCCTAGCGCGATCGCAAATCCTCCAATAACTTTACCAGTTCTCGCGGCCCAATGGACTCCGGCGAAGCGGTTTCCAGTAATTTTCCATACCGCCGCTTTCAATACTTGCCCCCCATCTAGAGGTAATCCGGGTATTAAGTTAAATAGTCCTAATACTAAGTTAATGGTAGCAATATCTAAAACGACACTATATGCTAAACCAGAGCTAGCGATCGTTTTACTGAGGAGGTAAAATAAACCAGATAGAATTAAGCTTACTACAGGTCCTGCGATCGCAACTTGAAATGCTCCCCCAGGTGTCTTAGATTCCCTGTCAATGGCGGCAATTCCGCCGAAAATAAATAGGGTAATCGAGTTTACCTTAATTCCTTGCGATCGCGCTACTAAACTATGTCCCAATTCGTGCAATAAAACTGAGCCAAATAGCAATAGTGCCATGACAAACCCAGTCCCCCATGCTACCACAGACCGAAGCGTTGGGTCGAACTCCCCTGCATTGATTGCCGTGACAAAGAGGAGAATGAAAAGCCAAGAGGGATCTATAAATAATGGAATACCAAATAATGAGCCAATTTGCCAATTTTTCTGCATGTTTTTTTTAGGGAGTGGGGAGTGGGGAATGGGGAG
>NZ_JAMZMM010000224.1 GCF_024178385.1 Limnofasciculus baicalensis BBK-W-15
CTTGTGGAGATATCATTACGCCCTTGTGGCAAACGTAATGAGCCTGGGAACCTGAGCAATCAGGATATTAAGGCAGTGATGTCTTAAGAATCCCCGTCTATGCGAGAGCGGGGAGTGTCAAAATTGAGGAAAGGTCTCCTGACAGGGGAACTTGGAACCGCCCAAAGCCCAGGAAGTTTCATTGATTGGATCTAATATTGAATAGGAAGCTTTTTCTGTTCCCTAGATCTTGCTTTCCCTAAGTAATAAATGGAGGAAAACTGCCAATGGCACTCGATTACTTTGCCCCAGGTGTATACGTTGAAGAAGTAGACCGTGGCAGTCGCCCAATTGAGGGCATCAGTATGAGTGTAGCCGGGTTTATTGGTTTCACCGAGGATGTGCGCGGTGATGCTGAACTGTTCAAACCCATGATGGTTACCAACTGGAGCCAATATTTAGAGTATTTTGGTAAAGAAGGCTCCGATGGGTTCACTGACTTCAACGCTTACCTGCCCTTTTCGGTTCAGGGTTGGTTTTTGAATGGTGGTGGACGCTGTTGGATAACCAGTATCGGGACTCGACTCCCCGGTTCCGAACCCCCACCTGTAGAGCAAAGCGGAACCAAGATTTTAACCTCTAGCCGCAAACCTTCTTTACATTTCACGATTAAGCCAGCTTCAGCGGACGAAAGTGCCTTAGCACTAGCATCATCAGATGAGGCTCGGATCAAAGTGGTGATTCAAGATAGTACGCCAAAACCAGCACCAGCAGATACTCCAGATGAAGAGCTACCTCTAAATACAGGCGAATTTTTTAATGTCGTCGTTGTTCGAGGTGAAGACGAGCTGGAAAGGTACGAGAACCTGAGCATGAATCCAGATGTGGAGACTCAGCTAGCGGACTATGTGGTAACAAGACTAGAAAGTTCGGAATTTATCAACGTAGCCAATATCTCCCAAAGCGGACAACCTCTGACACGGAGACCAGTAGCAGGTCTCTATGAAGTTACCCCTCCACCTCGCGTGTCTACGAGAGACAGCTTCTCCCGCGACTTGCAAGGTCAAAGAGACGATCGCACCGGGACTCAGGGTATTTTTGAAATTGATGAAGTGGCAATGGTAGCCTGTCCCGACTTGATGCGTGTGTATCAAGAAGGCTTAATGGACTTAGACCAAGTTCATGGTGTCATGGAAATGATGCTGTCCATGTGCGAAAATTCCTTCCCAGGACCAGCCTACCGCATGGCAGTCATTGACACACCACCTGTTAAGCCAGGAAAAGGACGTACTCCGGTTCCTCCCCAACAACAGAAGCCTCAAGATGTAGATGCTTGGTTGCGGGACTTCAATCGCCGTTCCATGTTCGGTGCAGTCTACTATCCTTGGATTAAAGTAGCCAACCCCCGCAATGGCGGACGACCGATTTTTGTACCCCCTTGCGGACACATGATGGGAATTTGGTGTCGCACCGACGAAACACGGGGTATCTACAAAGCACCTGCAAATGAAACTCCTCGTGGCGTAATTGGTTTAGCCTACGAGACCAACATGCGGGAACAAGAACTACTGAACCCCAAAGGTATCAACTGTATCCGGAACTTCGCCAACTACAGCCGAGGCTATAAAGTTTGGGGTGCGCGTACACTAGTAGAACCAGATAACGTTCAGTGGCGCTATATAAGTGTTCGCCGTCTGATCAGTTATATTGAGAAATCAATTGAAATTGGTACGCAGTGGGTGGTTTTCGAGCCAAACGATCGCAATTTGTGGGGTCGCGTTACCCGTACCGTTTCCAATTTCCTAGAAAGACTCTGGAGTGCTGGTGCATTGGTAGGAGCCTCTCCTGCTGAATCATTCTACGTCAAATGCGACGCAGAACTCAATACCCACGAAACAATGATGCTGGGTCGGTTATATATAGAGGTAGGTATCAGTCCCGTCCGACCTGCGGAATTTGTGATTTTCCGCATCAGTCAGTGGGCACCAGGCCAGTAGGTTAGAGGGGTGAATAATCTGGGCGCGAAAACTGCGCCCAATCCATAGTTCTCCAAAGTCTATCCAATACCTGTAAATTCATCATCCGTAGCACAGGCATCTTGCCTGTGACCGAAGGAAGATAACCAGGTAAGATTCCCCAATCTTTGCCAAAATGGGATAGACCCAATTCTCAACAATTGTTCATTAAACCAGAAATCTCTTTAAATAGGAGGTAGTAATATGGCCGGAAATACTACTCATCGGATTGTTTCTGCATTTGACCTATCCTTTGATGGGGGTGGTTTAAGCAACCTAGAAGCAACTGAAGTTACCCCACCAGAATTTGCAGGAACCGCTGTCTGCTTGCAAAGTTCTTCAGGTACAGTAACTAACACAGTCGCTATGCAAGGTGGTTACACCCCAATTAAAGAACTCAAAGTGAAAGTACCAGTGAGTTCAGATGCCAATAGTGCTTATATGCGGCTCCACGATTGGTTAGAAAAATGCCGTCCCAAAGCCCGAGGTGGTGGAGGAGACTTTCAAAAATACACAGGCGCATTCAAAACCTACAATTGGAAGGGTGATGAAGTAGAAATATATACGTTTAAAGATGCCTGGCCTTTTAAATTCGAGTTGGAGGAAGTGAAAGCAGATGAAGAGAAAGATATTATTTATGGCACATTCACTTGCTATCTAGAAGAATATGTGCGAGAAAAAGACAAGTAAATAGCTTTTGTCTCGATTGGTGTGAATTAATCTAGCAAGTGCAGTCATTGAGAGAATAAAATAGGAGCCAGTAATATGCCAGCACTCGATCCGAGCAAAATAGCAAGTAAAGCCAGATTTTGGTTTAAACCTGATGCGGTTTCCGCCGACTTGCAAATTAAAAACTGCAAGAACTTAAAGATAGAACTTACCACCTCCCAAACTAAGGGATCTGTAGGTGCAAGTAAGGGTTCCAAGGCTTATACTGAGTCTGGTCCTACAGGAGAAAAAGCAGATAACGATCTGGAAATGACTCTGACAGCAACCAGTGTGGAAAGTCTGCAATCTTTGATGGAATGGATCGAAAAATATCAAAACGCTGCTTATACAGGAGGTGCGTCACAGGAAGTTGCTAGTACAACTGGTGTGATTACCGTCTGCAATCGTGCGGGGAAGGAGATCCTAACATACGATTTAGTAGGACTTATTCCCATCTCTTGCTCCAGCCCTACCTATAAAGCTGAAGATATAGGAGATCTAGACTACAACGTCAAATGCCGTTACATTGAAATGAGAAAGCCAAAGGCTCAATAGGGTTTGGCGTGTAAATGTTAGGGTGAGCATTCTTGACGGCAATTAGTAGTCAACCGCAAAAAATTGCCTGGGTTCGTAGTAAGCGCTTAAGCGCTTACTACAAACAAAAGTTATCCATAATTAATGCGACGAACCACTAATTTAATCTGATTATTGTTTTGATTAATAGTGTCCATTCGACAATTAATTTTTCCATTTAAGCACCAATTTCTGGTAAGAAGGTAAAGTCATGGCTTCAGATCTATCTCAGAGACCAGAAATCCTGATGAATTGCCGATTTTACTTTGAACTCCACTTGGAGGGGAGTAATGAGTCGGTAGATGCTTTCTTCATGGAATGTAAGGGTTTTAAGACTAGTCAACAGGTGATTGAAATCTGTGAAGTAACGCCTAACAAATGGGGTGCTAGTGGTAATGCTGTAGGTGAAGTTGTCAGGACAAAAATTCCGGGTAATCTGAGTTTTACTAATATGACATTGCGCCGAGGTTTGACACTTTCTATGACTTTATGGAATTGGTTGGAAAGCGTACAGACTGGGAATTGGAAAAAACAACGGCGAGATGGTTCCATTCAGCTTTATACTCATGGGGCTAAAGAAGAATTTAGGTTTGAGTTTAAACGAGCATGGCCTGTAAGTTATAATATTACCGATCTTAAATCCGATCCAGGTGAGATTGAGATGGAAGAGTTGGAAATCGCCGTGGAAGAGTTAAAACGGATTAAGGCTTAAGGTAATAGTTCAAAGTAAAACTTTTCAATGAATTCGTTACAATAAATAAAAGGTAAAAAAAAACGATTGAGAAAGTCCATTATGCCGTCAGTGGAGCAATTAGCCACAACTCCCTCAGCCACTTACAACGAGGACTTTTACCTTTGGACACAGAAAATGGCTGTAGCCTTGCGCCAAGGGGCTGTGTCAGCCCTAGATATGGAAAACTTGGCAGAGGAAATTGAGAATTTGGGAAAAAGCGATCGCCGCGCACTCAAAAGTCGCTTGGAAATCCTCCTGATGCACCTGCTCAAGTGGCAGTTTCAACCCAATCGACGGAGTGGTAGTTGGCAATGTACTATCATAGAACAACGGCTGAGAATTCAAGATATCCTGACTGATAGCCCAAGCTTGAAAAATTATCTCATTTCTATTCTACCAGAAGCTCATCATAATGCTATTTTATTAGCTGCTGCGGAAACAACTTTGCCGCTTGATTTATTTCCCAAAGATTGTCCTTACAGCATCAAACAGATTTTAGATATTGACTATTTGCTACCAGACTAATCAGTAAAAACCAAAACAGCAAAATTGAAACCCGCGCAGGCGGGTTTTGTCTGTGTAGTGTAGCTGCGGTTTCAACCGCCCAATTGAGATTGGTGCTAATACTATCTGCAAACTTAATTTCAAAATTCACCAAACATCTGAAATTATCTATGTAAATTCTCTTCAACATTAAATCCGTCCCTCCTTTACCTTCCTCTAAAACCTCTGCGTACCTCTGTGGGAACCTCTGCGTACCTCTGTGTTAAAACAAAATACCACAGATGCACGCAGATAGATAATAATGTGACAGAAACTGAGATGAAAATTACATCAATTTCCTCACATCAGAAACTTCCCCCTTAACAGCAGCCGCAACCACCATGGCGGGACTCATTAAAAGAGTTCTTCCTGTCGATGAACCTTGACGACCTTTGAAGTTACGATTAGAAGAAGATGCACTAATTTGACTGCCTTGAAGTTTATCAGGATTCATGGCTAAACACATGGAACATCCGGCCTCACGCCATTCAAATCCTGCTGCTAAAAATACTCGATCTAATCCTTCAGCTTCGGCTTCCTTTTTCACTCTTTCTGAGCCTGGTACAACGAATGCTTTCACTCCTTCAGCAACATGTCTACCTTGGGCAAATTTAGCCGCTTCTTGTAAATCGCTGAGTCTGCCATTGGTGCAGCTACCAATAAAACAAACGTCAATTTTTGTCCCTTGAATTGGGGTTCCTGGAGTTAGCTGCATGTAGCTGTATGCTTCTTTTGCGATCGCTCTTTCCGATTCTGGTAAACTATCGGGTGTGGGAATCGCTTCATTTACGGCAATTCCTTGTCCCGGCGTAATTCCCCAAGTCACAGTTGGGGCAATTTCTGCGGCATTAAAAGTGACGATATCATCATAAACCGCATCCTCATCTGAACGGATACTTGTCCACCATGCCACTGCTTTATCCCAATCTCCACCTTTAGGTGCAAAATCTCGATCTTTGAGGTATTGAAATGTCACTTCATCTGGATTAATATAGCCACATCTCGCACCACCTTCAATGGACATATTACAGACAGTCATCCGTTCTTCCATACTCATTTGCTCAAAGGTAGTACCAGCAAATTCGTAGGCGTAACCAACGCCACCTTTAACACCCAAAGTACGGATAATGTGCAAAATTATATCTTTGGCGTAAACACCGGGCTGTAATTTACCATTAACTTCAATTTTGCGGACTTTAAGCTTAGAAAGTGCTAGAGTTTGAGAAGCTAAAACATCACGGACTTGAGACGTACCGATGCCAAATGCGATCGCACCAAAAGCACCGTGAGTTGAGGTATGGGAATCGCCACAAGCTATCGTCATCCCCGGTTGAGTTAACCCTTGTTCCGGTGCAATAACATGGACAATTCCCTGATTTCCTGACCCAATATTATAGAATCGAATCCCATAATCTTGACAACTTTGTTCCAAAGACTGCATCATTTCTTCTGCCAAAATATCGACAAAAGGACGTGCTTGGTTTTCGGTGGGGACGATATGGTCTACAGTAGCAACAGTACGCTGGGGATAAAGTACTTTGAGTCCTCTTTCCCGCAACATTCCGAAGGCTTGGGGGCTGGTTACTTCGTGAATTAAGTGTAAGCCGATAAATAGCTGAGTTTGCCCGGAAGGTAAGATACCTACGGTGTGGGAGTGCCAAACTTTGTCAAATAGTGTTCTTTCGCTCATGGGAAAAGGTAGTCACCTGGAAGGTTAAGAAAATTAACGATTACGCGGTTGGTAGTAGGTGCTGTCTTCGCCTATCTATTGGCAGTAGGTGCAAGACTAGCCCATTGCCAGATACTTGGATTTTCCATTGTAGAGCCAGCTAGACGAAAATGCTATAATGAGAAGGTAAAGTTACAATAACATGAGATTAATTATTGCTATTAAAGAAGATTTATGGTAGTTCTAGGTTTTATGAAAGAGAAGATTATGATTTGCGATCGCGAAATATCAAATATTACATCTATATAGTCTTATTTTCAGGTATCATGGTCTTTTTTTAACGCAAAGGAACGCAAAGGGATGCGCAAAGGTTCGCAAAGAATAGAGTATATTTGTCGGTGTGTCTCAGGGATTATGGAAAAGATAATCGCCTGGAAACTAGATCGATTCCCTTTAACTCTGAAATTTATCGTCCACTTGGAATACTTTGATGGAAGCTATTACTTGGGTAAATTGGGGGATTTCTCCAGAGGAATTTTCAGTACAAACTTGAATTCGTTTAGATTCAGCATCTACGCCGATCGCGGGGTAAGATTACCAGGATATTACGGAAAACTGCACCCTAATCAGTGGCTTTCCGAATGGCTATTATCTGAGAATAACGCCGAATTGAGGCGAGTCTTAATTAAGGGGATTTTAATTTGGGCGATATTATGCAGCTATTATATATAATAGAAATCTCCAAAAATGAAAGTAGGACAGGTGTCTCGCCTGCCGGGTGAGAATCTTTTCACCAGAATTATAATGGTAATGGTGCGTTAGCAAAGGATAATGCACCCTATAAATAGAGGCTTTGCCCATGGTACATAAAAATCCACAAGGATTCATAGGAAAACTACTTAAAGCATTTGCCACCTTAGAAAGCAGCCGTCTTTTCCAGGGAATCAAAGCAATCCAAATGAGGATTAGTTCCCAACTAATCCGGTTGGTGCCAGCTAGATTACTATGGTTACTACCTTTTCTCGAACAAGAAATTAAAGTAAAACCCCCTACCCTAGAGCAACTCAAGGATAAAGTTTTGCGAAAACCAGGGGAAAAAGAAGTAGTCGAGGTGACTGAATCAGGTGCTGAAGTAGTCCCTCAGCGACTCGTTACGCCACAGATTAAGTCTCTGTACCCCGACTATCGCTGCGTAGAAGGAAATACTTTCGCTTGTGAATGGCCTCAAAAAACACTAGAGCAACAGGCAGATGCAAAATATTGCATCAAATGCGGTTTTCCCGCCCTGTTAGCGCCGGAAACTAAAATTCAGGGGATTCGGGGTAGGTATCAAATTGAAGGTGTATTAAATTATCGAGGTAGAGGTAGAATTTACCAAGCATTTCAACTACCGGATCGCCAGCCTGTTATCATTAAAGAATACCTCCTACCAGCCCGATATTTTAACCCAGAGGAAACTCGCCAGCGTAAAGATGCCTTTGTCAAATTAGCTGGTTTGAGTTTAGCAGATGGTCGAATTCAAGACTTTCGCCTGATTCCCATTTGGGATGCGATCGCAGATCAAAATCAAGAACGCTGCTATCTAGTCACCAAAGGCAATTTAGACTCCTATTCTACCCTCGCTAACTACTTAATTGAAACAGGATCTTTAACTAGTTATCAAGTTCGCCAACTTCTCAACCAAGTATTGCAAAGTCTGGAATTTCTCCACAGCCAAAAATTCCGCCTCCCTTCTGGTTTAGTCCAGGAAGGATTAGTTGACGGTAATATCAGTCTAGAAAGCTTACTAATTGGTCCTAGCTTTCAGGAAGGCTTCTTTATCTACCTCTGTGACCTCTTTTTGTGGGAAGGGAGATTCGCACCGCCCCTGGAAGAACGCCCTATTTTATCTGTGGCTAAAGATTTAAAAGATTTGGGATATGTTGCCTTTTATCTTTTAGCAGGCGGAACCAACGATCCGGTTAATGGTCAACTTTTTAATCCTAAAATGAAGGATCGTTGGCCTATTATTCACCCAGGATTAAAAGACTTTATTTTAAGTCTAATGGGGATGGGGATGGCGAAGTTTGAAACTGCGGAAATTGCTCGTCAAGCTTTGTTGAGATTGCCACCCGAACCCCAAATAGATCCGACACTTTCAGAAGGAGTTATAGAAGAAGAAGCAAAGAAGAAAAAACGGCGCTTTCCTATTCCTATTTGGCTGATGTGGCTGATAGGTTTGCTCTTACTATTAAGTCTACTCTGGTATTTGTTTGGCAGAAACTTATTTAAAAAGCAAACTGCTCCCGATTCTGTCGTCTGTTGCATTGAGCAGGTATCAGGAATTCCCGCAGGGAATTTTAAGTATACTGCAGAAAAGAATAGTCCTTGGGATTACGTGTTGCAACAACCAAATCTAATTGCGAAAGAGACAACCCTCGCACAGGAGCTATACAAGCGTCAACCTAAATTACAGTTATTATATCAACCGGAACCTTTATGGGTAGACGCTATCCAAAAAGTGAGAACCAAAGAATCAGAATTTGCGATCGCAACTTTGGTAAATAATTTAACTTCTGATTTAGGATATGAAAATGTTGCCCACGATGGGTTAGTATTTTTTGTCGCTTTCAGTTACGCCAGACGGAATGATAGTTTACCTTCCGCTTTAAATGGGCAAATTACCTTCGAGCAATTGCGCCAACTTTACACAGGAAAAATTAACAAATGGCAACAAATAGGTGGTCCAGATGTCAGGCTAAAACTCTACCTTCCACTCAGCGAAGAAGCAATCCAAATCTTTGAGGAGCGGGTGCTTAAAGATAAAAGTAGTATTGATAACTTTAGAAAGTTAGCCAAACAAAGCAATCAAATTAGCCCCACCTCAGAAGTTCAAGTTAAGCGCCTCCAGACGGGAGAGACTCTCAGAGGAATAATTCGGGATTTTGAGGATAGTAATATTGGTGCAATTGGCTTTGACTCTTTGAGCAGAGTTTTAGGGCAATGTTCCGTTTATCCTCTGGCATTGATAAATGGTAATAATCCGCCAATTTCACCTTTAATTCAAAATAATAATCAGCCCGTAACTCCTCGTACTGATTTATGTAATGCTAAGGGTAGTTATGGACCAAATGTCGAAGCTTTTATTAGCCAAAATTATCCATTAGCATATCCTTTATCTGTTATTTATCCCAGAGATAACAGTCGCAAACCTGTAGGGGAAAAGTTTGCTGAGATTCTGAAAACTAGTGAGGCGCAGGAATTGTTGTATAAAACTGGATTAGTTCCCCTGGAAGCCTTGAAATAATGCTTCTTCCGTAAGTAGGCAAGAACCTTTTGACTGTTCCTTAAAAAGGGGGACTTTGATCTTATTTCATCTTCCCCCCTTACTTAGGAAATTAAACAATTAGCCATTAACCACGAGCAATTTACAAATTAAACCCAACTAGTATTAATTTTACATTCTCGGTAACGAACCAATTAGCTTTTCATTAGCAATGTTACCTAAACCAACTGAATCCAATAGACTTTGCCAATCCGCTGCTACTTCTTGATCGTTAGGATAACGTTGGCGCAACTCAGCTAACGAACTTAATGTGTCAGTCCAAATTTTCTTTTCTGCATAGATAGCAGGGCGATCTCTTTCTGGCTGTTTCTCTACATTCGCTAATTCACCACTTGGTGCATTGTATTGTACCCATCCATCTACAGTCAAATCTCCCCCATCATTACCACCACAACTAATTTGAAAAGCCCAGTGATACAATTGACCAGCCTGAAGTGGATTGTCAGTAACTTTAAGGCTTACTACTCCGGAATTGTGAGTTAGGGAGACAGTTTCATTATGAACAATATCCTCTCCTTTTTCATTAAGTACAGTAAACTCTGCTGTCTGTGCTTTGGTTGGAGTAATATGAACCAAAACTGTAGGATTTGCTGATACAGTTTGTTCAACTTCAATCTTATTGTCTGGGACGCTCTTGTTCTGGCGATTGGTTTGGGGTAATAATGCTGTTACTGTTACCGATTCTCCATTACAA
>NZ_JAMZMM010000657.1 GCF_024178385.1 Limnofasciculus baicalensis BBK-W-15
TTAACAGACTCGGGTGTTGTTGATGGTTGCTCTGGAGTTACCTCCTGAATTGGTACAATTTGCGATCGCGATTGTGGTATCTCTGGTACTACACTCGGTTTAGATGAGGGCACTTCTACTTCCTCTGATACTTCAGTAGATTGGTTAGGAGCTACTTCTGAACCTTGGAATACTGTGAAGATTTTTTCATACAAGCGACCAAACATACCATTATTTTCTGGTTGCTCTGTCTGTTTATCTTCACTAGATACCGATTCAGTAACTGAAGTTTCTGATACTGGAGGAGTTTCTGCTTCATTAGTAGGAGTTTCTTCAGGTTTTGCTACCTCAGAAGGCAGGGTTGCTGATTCTGAAGGTGTCTCTACTTCACCAACAGGTGTTTCTTGAGGTGTTACTGATTCAACCTCTGGAGTTTCTAGAGTTTCAGGTGTTACAGATTCAATCTCTGGGGTTTCTAGAGTTTCAGGTGTTACAGATTCAACCTCTGGAGTTGCTGGAGGAGTCTCTAATTCAGCAGTTGGTTTTGCTTCTGTTGTTGGAGATGGGGTAGGATTCGGTGTTTCTTCTGAGGAAGCAGGGCTTTGGATAGGTTCGTAGTTAGGATCTACAATTTTACCTGCGGCATCAGCCGATATTTCACCACGTACTAACAGGGAAAGAGTGTCATTCCCATTCTGCTCGTAGGTAAATACTCGTGCTGTATTATTGAAAACATTGTTGACTGAGTTACCCAGATCGTCGATAAACTCCAATTGTACCCAGTTTTTCCCTTCCTTGAAGCCTTTTAGATAAACAGGTAGCCAGCGATCCACAACAAAACTTTCACCGTTGACTGTAACGCGAATTCGCCAATCAGCAATATCATCATCCGAGTTTTCTGTAGCCACTAGATGAAGTGGAGCGTTAGTCAAGTAAAAGTCCAGCATAATTGGCTCTCCACCATAAGTACCTGTCGGACGACTGTAAGTTAGTAGGGGCAGAGTCGAATCTGGATTATTATCAGGAGTTTTGGTAAAAACATGAAATGTTGTTTGACTATATGCTCCTTCATTTTTAAAGCTTTCATGCCAAGGACGAACCGGGAAAACCCGTAGGGTATGGGTTCCCGCTGACAGATTTTCCAATACTAGGGGCTGGGCTGTGTCATAAACTGCTATATAAGGTTGATCGTCAAGAATAACATGGAGGTGAGGTCCCATCCCTAACTCTGGATCTTTAAAGGTGGGCAAATCCTGAACCTGAAGTTGTACTGATACTGTAGTATCTTGGAGAACTTGATCCGGAGTAGGACTAAGTATTGTAACTTGAGGTGCATAGTCTGCCAATCTTTGACCTAGTTGTTGAATAACTGAGGGTGGAGCGACTTCTGAGAGTGTTGCTGGTTTACTCACAGGTATAGTTTCGCTCTCAACTGTCTGGGATGTTTCAGTTGGTGAGCCGAAGCGATTCTGGAGAGAATCGCCGCAACCTACCAAACCACATACCAAAACCAATGTCATGAGGAAGGAAAAAAGTCCTCTCATATTTATCCATCGATGATTCTTAGTCAAAACGCCATCTCCTTTTCTCACTTTCGATCTTTCCATAGGAACTATAGCGGAATCTGGTTCTCAGGTAAGAGGGAAGGGAGAGAAGGGAGAC
>NZ_JAMZMM010000658.1 GCF_024178385.1 Limnofasciculus baicalensis BBK-W-15
AACAGTTGAGGCAGGTCGAGGGTCTTTCTGACTTCCGCAAAGTCCGGCGGCGTTGTGAATGGGAGACGAATGTAACGTGGTCCCGTGGCAGAGGCGCCGTCGACGGGCACAATTGCAAGTAGCCAATTGTCAGGCTGATTCCGGCAGCATCGGATCTGCGTGGCCGACACGGTCACGGTTTAGCGCCCCACTGCCTTGCCCGTCACATCAAGGAATCGAAGTCGCCCCGGGTCGCAAGGGTCGGAAGACTCGATGTCATAGCCAGGATTGTTGTGATCCATCACCCGCGGAGTGCGGCCGAGGGCCTTCTCTGCTGCCACAACTGCCGCGATGGCGAGTTTGTCTATGCGGTCACGATCAACCACGGGGACGCCGGTTGGCGGGGAGCCGCTAACCGCCGCAGTCAGCATCCGCGATGGCACAACGATCGCGCCGCCGACGACTACGGGTGGCGATGGCGACAGATGTCGCTCCTGATCCAGGAGAGCAAGGCGGCGCTGCAACCGACCTTCCAGATCGTCTGCTCGCTGTCGCGCCATCGTGCTGTTGATCTTCGGTGTCTTTCCTGCTTGCTCTCTGGCGAGAAGTTCCTGAGCACGGTGATCCCAGTATGCGATCTCCCTGGTCAGCCGTTGTTTGACAGCACGGATGGTCTTCTCGATACGCTCGTCTCGGCCCTTTCGGACGCGCCCGAGGTGCTCGGGCACAAGTCGCTCTACGGCATAAGTCAACGCGCGTTGCTCAAGCCCCTCCACGAGCCATGGCTTGGTGAGCTCACCGGCAAGCGCACGGGCCTCTACTTCAGTCGCAGGACGATAGTCCAGATAGGGTGCGTACCCAGGGGACAGCGATCGTCCCGCCTCGTCAATCTCGACGAACTCCATTTCCCGCGAAATGACTCGCGGCTCACCGGCACCAGATCGGACCGCGTCGCGAATACTGTGTTCGAGATAGAAAAGTACACGAGGAGATTCTGTGCGATCAGAAGGATCGATGAGCAACGTACCTCGCCGCAGCATGGCCCGATTCTGTTCGAGCACAACGTCGAGCACCGCATCGAGCAGTGGGTGCCCCGGGCAGATGAACGCCGCCGTCGGCTTGCCCTGCTGGTTGATCATCTCCTTCTCAAAAGTAACTCGCTCGTACCGTGTCAGCACCGGCGGACCGCTCCCGATCTGACGATCCCGTTCACGGAGCAACCCTGGAACTCGCGTGATCTCGAATCGACCATTTTCGCGTTCGCTGATTTGGCCACCCAGGCGCTTGAACGCCTCCATGAAGAATGCCTGGATGTAGTGCGGCTGCAGGCGCCGCGCCTCGGCGCGTTCCATGTCCTCCCGGATTGCCTGCACCTTGCGGGCATCCAAGGAGTCTCGCGCGAGCGCGTCGTGCTCCAAGAGGTTCCGCAAATGCTCTTGGTCCGTGGCGTTGTCGATTGCTTTCAGGAGCTTGGCGCGAACCTCGGGTTGGTCACCGTAACGAATTGCCTCGATCATCAGCCCCCGAAGCGACAGCGGCATCTCGCCGCCATCGCCATTCTGTGACGCTTGCATGTCGAACAAGCGCCCAAGAACATCAAATACGCGGCCACCGAGTGCCACACGCTGCGTTTCCAGCTTCTCCAGCAGCTTGTAGT
>NZ_JAMZMM010000659.1 GCF_024178385.1 Limnofasciculus baicalensis BBK-W-15
GGGGAGGGGGGAGTGGGTTATTTGGAGTGGGGAGTAAGTAGGTTGGGTTGAGCCAACGTAGTTTGCTTCCCGCTGGGTAACCCAACTATCTCCAACATCCAGGGGGAGGGCTTCACTATCGTTCCACCCAACCTACCGCTAACTAATTTGGCTTATCCTTAGACCAAATAATAACGATTTTCTTATCTTTTGTCGGGACAAAAACTATATAGCTTTCATACTTACCACTTTTGATTTTGTAAACAGTACCACCGCCGTAATTACCGTCATTCAATAATGGTTCTAATTTGTTATTTGTTAGGTATTGGTTGAAGGTATCAAGAAGTTGATCGTTAGAAACTAGACTATCTGATGTAGTTTTTCTGGCTCCTTTTAAGTAAAAATTGTTGTCTGTAAATTTACCTTTTTCTTCCAGAGTTTCTAAATCTGTGTCTGGCTGAAAATCTTTAAGATTATACTTACCTTTGAACAGATCAATTACTGCAAATAAATGGGAGATAAACGTTTGATATTCCCGATCTTCTGTCGGAGCGTCAATCAATTTAGCCATGGTGTAATTTTCCGACTCAAGATAAATAGCTGTTTTGCCATCTTTGACAATTAAGTGTAGGTATTTTGTTTCAGTACCTGTCGCGTTAGAAACTTCATATAGTTTAAAATTACTTTCATTAGTAGTGAGAAGTTTAGTACCCTTAAAGTTAGGGTTTTTCTTTAATTCTCTTTCAAAATATAAAGCAACATCTCGCAAATTATTGGCTGTATTAAAGATATAAGCTGCCTTATCAAATTGCGATCGCAATACACCACCGGAACCTTTTTCTGCTCCTGGATAACGGGGAAATTGTTCAAAAAAATTCACAGGCTGCGGCGGTGTATTATTTCCTTCATTTGTATCTCGTGACTTACCAGGATTATTTTGTGAATCTCGTGATTTGTCAGGATTATCTTGTGAATCTCGCGATTTGTCAGAAGTATTTTGTGAATCTCGTGACTTACCAGGATTATCTTGTGAATCTCGTGATTCGCCAGAATTATCTTGTGAATCTCGTAACTTGTTAGATTGGTTTTGTTGTTTAAATTTTTTCTGTTTCTTTGTCTGAGAGTTATGAGAATTAACTACTTCTTGATTCCTGGGAGTATCTGGTGAATCATTGATTTCAAACACTGGGCGGGCAAGAGGCATCTGGGGAAAAGCTGACTGACGCTCTGGAAGGGAAGACTCAGGAGTTGGTTTGGGCGAAGATTCAGGAGAAACCTGAGCCGAGGAATTGGCAGTTGCAGGTAACTTTGTAATTTTAACGGTTTCCTCTTTTTTCGGTGGTTTTGGCTTCTCTAAATCAAATGGCGCGGGTAGCATCAGCACTATCCCATGGAGTGCTAAGGAAATCAGAAAGATAGGCTGGAATAACAGCCGCATAATCCGTAAGTTTCTCATGAAGTAGGGTAGCTTCATCTGTTTTCCCCCTTGGATATCTCTTACCCAAGTCTAGACGTATCAAGAGGCAAATTAGATGCAGGGATGTTAATTTCACATCCAGAAACCCGGTTTCTGATAGAAACCGGGTTACTTATCCCTCCCCATTACTCAATTGTCGTTATAATCTACTCTCCTTCCCCCACCCTAGCTGTTATA
>NZ_JAMZMM010000225.1 GCF_024178385.1 Limnofasciculus baicalensis BBK-W-15
TGGTTTGGAAGCCTACACCATACCTGTACCCAGGTTGGTGTAGGAGATGTCACTAAGTAAAGATAGGAGTGTTACAGCAGTTCCCGCTCCTATACTGGGTAGCAGTTTCGGAATCCATAGGAAAGTCTTTTGATTTTGGGGGAGTTTTTTCATGTCGATCCTAGGTTATTTATTTAACTCGTTAGCAAAATTAATAATAACAAACATACTGATACACCTCATTTTTGACCAGAGTCAGAATTGCGAGTGCCTTTCTTAACCGATATTTGTCATTGTCAATTAAATCTGCTCTATTTGGTTGTTCGAGGTGTTCCAATAAAGTCTTCGTTCCTTCCACAATCCCATCACTTAAAAACTGAATGTAACTGCCCCTAACTTCAGGAATCAGCTCAACTAAAGGTAAGACGGAATTGTCATGGAGAAACTGGAGATAGATCAAAATTCATTGTAGCGAATTGCGATCGCACTACAAGATCTGCAATACTACTATGTTTAACCCAGCTATTTAATGGGGAATGACTTTAGGATGTGCCAGCCCTGAGAAGAAAAGGGGGTGAGGGATCTGGGATCGATAGATCCCACGATCCGACAGACAAGGTGGGGAAATCCAGACCACTCCCGTACAGGCGATTGTAGATTAATAGACGATCGAAAAATTCTCCTATGCTAAAATCAGCAATACACGGGCACGCAACAGGTAATAAACGATGTTTGAAAGGTTTACAGAAAAAGCCATTAAAGTCATCATGCTGGCCCAGGAAGAGGCACGCCGCCTGGGGCACAACTTTGTTGGCACGGAGCAAATCCTCCTGGGTCTGATCGGGGAAGGCACTGGCGTCGCTGCCAAAGTCCTCAAGTCTATGGGTGTCAATCTTAAAGATGCTCGGATTGAAGTAGAAAAAATCATTGGCAGGGGTTCTGGCTTTGTTGCGGTAGAAATTCCGTTTACTCCCAGAGCAAAGCGGGTTCTAGAGTTATCCCTTGAAGAAGCTCGACAACTCGGTCATAACTATATTGGTACAGAACATTTACTTTTAGGATTAATCCGCGAAGGCGAAGGCGTTGCCGCGAGAGTCCTGGAAAACTTGGGTGTCGATCTAACCAAGGTGAGAACTCAAGTGATTCGGATGTTGGGTGAAACGGCGGAAGTCCCAGCAGGCGGTTCTTCCGGTCGCACCAAAACACCTACACTGGATGAGTTTGGGAGCAATCTCACCCAGATGGCTGCGGAAGGAAAGCTCGACCCAGTGGTGGGACGTGCTAAGGAAATCGAACGGGTAATTCAGATTTTAGGTCGCCGTACTAAGAATAACCCAGTATTGATTGGTGAGCCAGGGGTGGGGAAAACTGCGATCGCAGAAGGCTTGGCTCAACGAATCGCTAACGGTGATGTAACCGATATCCTCGAAGACAAGCGCGTCGTTACTCTCGATATTGGTTTGCTCGTAGCAGGCACTAAATATCGAGGTGAGTTTGAAGAACGCCTTAAGAAAATTATGGATGAAATTCGTCAAGCTGGAAATGTAATTCTGGTCATTGACGAGGTTCATACCCTGATTGGGGCAGGTGCAGCAGAAGGCGCTATTGATGCGGCGAATATTCTCAAACCTGCTTTGGCAAGAGGCGAACTCCAGTGCATTGGCGCAACGACGCTGGATGAGTACCGCAAGCATATCGAACGAGATGCTGCACTTGAGCGCCGTTTCCAACCCGTAATGGTAGGTGAACCCACGGTTGAAGAGACGATTGAGATTCTTTACGGTTTGCGCGAACGCTATGAACAGCACCACAAGCTGAAAATATTGGATCGTGCTCTGGAAGCAGCGGCGAAGCTTTCAGCTCGGTATATTTCAGATCGTTATTTACCCGATAAAGCGATTGACTTGATCGATGAAGCAGGAAGTCGCGTTCGTTTGATTAACTCTCAGTTGCCTCCAGCAGCTAAAGAGTTGGATAAGGAATTGCGCCAAATTCTCAAAGAAAAAGATGATGCGGTTCGGTCCCAAGATTTTGACCGTGCAGGGGAATTGCGCGATCGCGAAATGGAAATTAAAGCCGAAATTCGCACGATCGCTCAAAATAAAAAGAGTGAAACTGGCACCACTGACGATATGCCTCATGTTGATGAGGAAGATATCGCCCACATTGTCGCATCCTGGACTGGTGTTCCGGTAAATAAACTCACCGAATCCGAGTCCGAGAAGCTGATGCACATGGAAGATACTCTCCATCAGCGTCTGATCGGTCAAGATGAGGCGGTTACTGCTGTTTCTCGTGCTATTCGTCGGGCACGGGTAGGATTAAAGAACCCCAATCGTCCGATTGCTAGCTTTATCTTTTCCGGTCCGACAGGTGTGGGTAAAACTGAACTGGCAAAATCCCTCGCTGCCTACTTCTTCGGTTCAGAAGAAGCGATGATTCGTCTGGATATGTCGGAATACATGGAACGCCACACAGTCAGTAAGCTGATTGGTTCGCCTCCTGGCTATGTGGGTTACAACGAAGGTGGTCAGTTGACTGAAGCTGTTCGCCGTCGTCCCTATACTGTGGTTCTGTTCGATGAAATCGAAAAAGCCCACCCGGATGTCTTCAATATGTTACTCCAAATCTTGGAAGACGGACGGCTTACTGATGCTAAAGGTCGGACTGTAGACTTCAAGAATACTCTCCTGATCATGACCTCCAATATCGGGTCCAAGGTGATTGAGAAGGGCGGCGGTAGTTTGGGCTTCGAGTTCAGCGACAATCAAGATGAGGCGCAGTACAACCGCATTCGTTCTCTGGTTAATGAAGAACTTAAGCAATATTTCCGCCCAGAGTTCCTCAACCGTCTTGATGAGATTATTGTCTTCCGTCAACTCACCAAGGAAGAGGTTAAGAGAATCGCTGATATCCTTCTCAAAGAGGTCTTTGTTCGCCTGATCGAAAAGGGCATTACCCTGGAGGTTACGGAACGGTTCAAGGATCGTCTCCTGGAAGAAGGTTTCAACCCTAGCTACGGTGCAAGACCTCTCCGTCGGGCGATTATGCGCTTGCTGGAGGATGTCCTGGCTGAGGAAATTCTCTCCGGTCGAGTTAAGGAAGGAGATACCTCCATTGTTGATGTCGATGAGGAGGGTAAGGTGAAGGTTTTGGAAGGTGAGAAGCGGGAACTATTGCCTCAAGGAGTTGAATAACTGAGGGCCTTAAACTAGACAAAAGCTGTGATTTAATCAGGCTATGTCTAGTTTAAGTCCCCTCCAAGCAGCCGAGGGACTTGCATCCTTAAATATGTTTTTTTCATTTAACGGTAGAGTTGGGTAGCCCACTCTGCCGTATTTTTTTATTTGCTAATTGACGACACCTTACCGAAAATTAGTTAAAATTAACTTAGTACAGAAGCGACAGGATAGATCTCATAATAAATCATATAGCGGATTAGAAACCTTTAACGTTTCCCGATTTTAGGGTGTGATGGGAGGATAAAGTTCTCCTGTAGGTCTGTAGGGGATAGGGGTTAGAGGTTAGAGGTGAGGGGTTAGAGGTGAGGGGTTAGATCGGTAATCAACGGTCTATATTATCTATTGGGATAAACCCAAAAAAAGATTTTCATGCCTTAGTTACGATCGAACTAAAAAAGGTAGGACAATAAAAGTGAATACTAATGGTTGTAATTCTAAATTAGTAAAAATGTACCTAACTAGCACTAAGCTAATTAACTTAACAATAATTATAGCTATTGTGGGTATCAGTTCTTTTGGCTGTCAAAATTCCGCGCCAAAACAAACAAAAACCCAGGCTTCTCCAGTAACACAAGCAGATACTGAAACAACAGGAATAGATCCGGCAGACATTCCTACGTTACCACAAAATGTGCCAGACGATCCTTTGTTATCGCCAACTTTACCAGAAAATTCGACCGATCTGGCAACTCAGCCAGATCCTCAAGTAGATCTACCAAAATTACCAGAAACAAAAGCATTATCTCCAAGAAAATCTAAACCTCAGACTGTTGCACCAAAGGAACCAGAAACTCAGGCATTATTACCAACCCCAGAAACTGATGCTGTATCACCAACTCAGAAAGAAATTAAACAATTATTACCAACTGATCCAGAAATTAAGCCCTTATTACCAAGTGAGCCAGAAATTCAGTCATTATTACCAACTAAACCCAAAATTCAGCATTTATCACCAATTAAGCCAGAAACTCCCACAGTTTTTTTAACACCACCAGAGACTCAAATATCCTTACTAAGACCTCCAAAACGAGAGGCATCTCCTAGTAGCTTTATGGATATCAAAAACTTGCCAGATGGTAATTATTTTTATGGAGAATCGACAGAATCAAATCGTCCTGGAAAGGAGTATTTAGTCTTCAAAAAGAAAGGCGATTTGATTATTGGACAACAGTATATTTTGCAAACAGATAACGCTCATTGTTTTAGAGGAACAGCCAATAGCAGTCAGATTAATAATGTGAAAACTGCCTATTTTCAACCCTCTGATAATGGGATGCAATTGGCTTTTGGTCAAATGGATGCAATTGGGACTAATAATCTCCATCAATTAGGTTTTGAAAAAGCTCCGGATTTTGTCGCTGACAACTTACAGCAATGTATTCGAGTTTTTACTCAGGAGAAGATAAGTATGGCGTATTAATACAAGTTGCTAATGGCTAATTAGTAGGGTGCGTTACATAACGCACCCTACTGATTAACTAAACCTCTGCTACTAAATCCACACTATATAATAGTGTCCCTTCTAAATTATAGAGAGCCACCGTCATTAAATCAGTTTTTCCATCAATTTTCACAGTACCAAAAAACTGTAATCCTTCACTGGGAGGACGATTTTGTTTCAGGTTGGGTGGGATACTTTGAAACTTAACTTGAGGTCCAAAAGTATTATCCAATTCGCTAGGACCAAAAGTCCCTGCATTCAGTGGTCCAGCCACAAATTCCCAGAAAGGTTTAAAATCAGTAAATTGTGCTTTGCCGGGATCGTAATAATGTGCAGCCGCATAATGAACATCAGCCGTCAACCACACGACATTTTTAATATTCTTTTCTTTGATAAAGCGCAATAAATCCGCAAGTTCAAGTTCCCTTCCCAATGCCGCACCATCCCCATTAGCAAAGTTCTCAAAATTACTCTTACCATCTCGCACTATTAATCCAATTGGCATATCGCTGGCGATAACTTTCCAAGTGGCTTTTGAACGCTGCAATTTAAGTTTTAACCAGCTAATTTGTTCCTTCCCTAAAAATGCAGTTTCTTCACTAATTTTAGTTTGACGATTGGGTGTATTTGGTCCTCGATAGCTACGTTGATCTAGCATGAAAATATCTAGGGAATTACCGTAATTAAAAGAACGATAAATCCTTTCAGGATTGTTGCTATCCAGGCGCGTAGGAGTGTATTCTAAAAATGCTTGTTTTGCTCGTGCGGCTAATAGTGAAGCACTCTTAACTTGATATCGGTCATCATCAATTATCATCTGACTAGGATACCAGTTATTGCGAGTTTCGTGGTCATCCCATTGAACAAGTTGAGGTATTTCAGCGTTAAAGCGGCGGACATTTTCATCCAGTAGATTATAGATAAAATTACCGCGAAATTCAGTTATCGTCTCGGCTACTTTTGATTTGGCTTCGGTGGTAATATTTTTCCAGATTCTACCATCATCCAGTTTAACTTCTGCTGGAATAGGACTATCAGCATAAATGGTATCGCCAGAATGGATAAAAAAGTGAGGATTTAACTGTCGAATTGTTTCATAAATTCTCATCCCACCCCAGTCTGGATTAATTCCCCAACCTTGCCCTGCGGTATCTCCGGACCAAGCAAAAAAGATATCTCCTTTAAGAATAGGCGGAGTTCTAAATCTACCTAAAACTTCTTGACTGTAGATATTTGTATAGGCTAAATCTTCAAAAGTTACTCGGTAGAATATGTCCCGATTTGGTGGTAAATCAGTCAGGTTAATTCGGGCGGTATAATCGCTGCTTTCTAAGGCAGCCGGACCAATAATCCGTTGGGGGTTACGAAATGAATAATCGAGATCGTATTCCACAATCATTTTAGCAGGGCGATCGCACCGACTCCAAATTATTGCCTTATCCCCTGTGATATCGCCACTTGCCACCCCGTAGGGTATTTGGGGACGCATTTTATCTGAGGTGATAATTCCTGGTGCGGAGCGTTGGGCTAATCCCGATTTTGAGATTAGGTTGGTGGTAATAATGCTACCAGTTGCGATCGCGGAATTCAAGAGGAAGCGACGGCGGCTGATTTGACGATGGTTTGGAGGTTTCATCAGAGTTTTGTTGTCTTATCTAAACTTTAGTCCGAATCATTTATATTGGACTGTCTTTTATCCCTATATCGATCGACGAGAGATTATACTATCCATAATAAGTACAAACGTTCGCCATGGCATCTCGATCGTCAGGAGTCAGGCAGATATAATCTATGAGACATTTGATTATATAATAAATACTTGAAAATTTCTTATGTATGTATAGGTAGTAAAATCCTTGGTTTACGCTTCCAGTCAAGCAGATTTTGGCTTTAAGATTGACTTTGCTAGGGAGACAGAAGATCCCGCTAGGGTTTTTCGGGCATTGTCAGGACTTATAGATTTTTGTAAAATCACAGATAAGATTTTAATTAAATCCCTTGACATAGATGATATTGAACCGGATCTGCTTTTAGAGAATATAGATCAAGGATCTATTCGTGTCTGGCTCAAGATTGTTTTAAAATCAACAAACGATAAGATTTTACACAATTCAATAATAAAAGCAATTCAATTTTATTTAGTTGAATCAAAATCCTCTATTATCAAATTTATTAATCACCGAGATACAATAAATAATATCTCAGAATTATCGGAATTAAAAGAGAGACTCATATCCTTAGCCAAAGATACCGAAGTTAACAATCTGGGAATTTACCTACCTCCAAGTGACAAAGATTTATTATCAAGTATAGATAAGTGCCAAAGCGCTAAATCTGAGCTTCAGGCAGCCGATAAGCTGTATTATATGATTGGGTCATCAAACATACCTATTAATCGTGATTTCAGTATTTCTCCAGAATCTCTGGAGAATTTACGATTAAAAGAGGCTATGGAATCTGAATCAATAATGATTTTAAAAGTAAAGAAACCAGATTACTTAGGTGAATCAAAATGGGAATTTCGACATGGCAGAAGAATTGTTGAGGCAAAAATTAATGACTTAGAATGGTTGAACAGATTCAAGAAAAGAGAGATTATTATTGCCCCTGGTGATGCAGTCAAAGCTAAAGTTAAAATTGTTGAAAAGTATGATTATAATGGTGAGTTAATATCTAGTAAACACACAATTCAGAAAGTTATTGAGATTATTCCTATGTCTCCTGACACTCAACTTTCTCTCTTTTCAGACACAAATTGAGAAAATAATCGTTAAGACTATCTAAATTTAGCATTATATTTTAATATTGATCCATTCTTGGGCATTATCTTCAGCAAATATCTTCATGTGCTTGATATTTTTAGTAGCAATTAACACTAATCTTCCGGGATACTCATCACTTAGTAGACTCCATTGAGCTAAAATAATCATGTCCCCATCAATATTTTTATTATCACTTGTGGGGATATGGTTTTGACGCGCTTCAGCCCATAATTCAGCAGCTTTTTGCATGACTTCTGTCGTTAGTGGCAGAAAATCAATCACTTTCTCGTTTCTCAGGTTATTTAATATTGATAAACCATCACTTTTTATACGAATAAACTCTCGCCTAATCTCGTAATCAGAAATTTCTGAAGTTACTACATAAACTCCTTTAGAGAGGAGGTAATAAAACCATTCTGTACATTTTGATATTTCATTTTCTTCTTCCTGAGATACATCCTTAATTGGACTCACCAGTAAGCTAAGAACTCCAGAGTCTAAAATAACAATCACGTTATCAATTTTGTCCGTTACGTTTAACTTTTATTTCTTCAAGTCTTGCCTTAGCCCAAGCCATGGCGGCTTGGTTCTTTTCTATTTGTTCTTGTTCGTCACGACCTAAATGTTTCAAAAACGGTAACAAGGAATCCCGATTCCCATTTATTTCTTTTGCACGTTTCAATAGAGATTGTCCTGTCTGGTGCAATTGTGAAATAGATTTGTTTTTTCTGGCCTCTGTTACCCTGTCAACAGCTTTGGGAATAAACAGCAATGATTCTTGATATTTTTTAAACAAATTTTGTTTTTGTTTAAGAGAAGGTAAGATTAGTCGTAGCCTAATTAAAAATCCTTTCCAGCCTTTAAACTTAGAATCAGCCACATAACAGAAATTGGCAGCCACATTAATAAAGAACTCCTGACTTTCTATGGAAAAGAAATCCCAACAGGCTTCTATACCTTCAGAGATTTTGACAAGTTTATCTACATATTTGTTGATGTCAGTTGGTAGGTCATGTTTAAATTCAATATGGGTATTAACAGCTTCTAAATATTTTCGTGTTCCAGCAATCATTTCACCTAGAGTATCATCGACACTTTTGCCTCTAAGTGCAGCTATTTCCCTAAAAAACTCTAATGCCTCCTCTTCTAACGAATTAGAAGTAAGACTCCTTTCAAGTATTTGCTTAATGCTATTCACATCAAGTGTCGTCCGATCCAATTTCTCTTGCTCAAGATCTGGCATAGTTTTGTTAAGCATTATGATGCCTCCTTGACAGAAGCTATACTACAATTAGCGTGAGAGATTATCCTTACTTCTCTAACCATTTTACACTTCCCCTGGTTAGAAAACTAGATCCCCTGACCGTTTCCTAAAGATTTGTAACAAAAGCTTGACCCTTGAGCAGAAATCGGTCACGCTGCTAAAGTAATTGTACTAACTCGAAAAACTTAAAAATCTTAGCGCCACTCAAAGCTGTAGAAACCAGCAGAGAGCGGCTAACCCCCCAACTGAAACAAGCAGTCTGGAGGCTAGAAGAAATATTAACACTTCTCTAGCCACCCCGGCATTCTATTGGAAAATTTTGCGGGGTGGCTAAATTTTTGGGTTTCTCCATACCCAAACCAGGAGAAGCTATCATGTCTCAAAACCTAATCACCGCCGGGATTATAGATTCCACACAACTTCCGCTAGACGAGATACGACAGGAAGTCGCCGCCTTCCTCAAAATCTCCCTCAACAAAATCGAAAGGATTGAGTGCTGGCGACATCAAATCTGGGTCAAACTAGCAGAATCCCGGGCCAAATTTGTCAGTTACCGGAGTTTACCCATTTGGATTGAAGAGGGAATCTCTGCCATCAAACGCTGCACCACCCGTTGCGCCCTCGTCGAAATCGGCGAAATCTTGCGCTGCGAAAGGGAATGGTACGATCGACATGCTATACCTGAAACCGTGCAACCTTGGCGCGACGCTTGGGCAAAACAAGCTCAGGATATCAAACAAGAAGAAAAACTGACTCAACCCATGCGCCTCCATCAGGAAGCCGGAAATAAATGGTACTGTGCTTGGCAACAAATTCTGCTCTTCTGCCGAGATTGTACCGCACTTGAGGGATTAGCCGCAGAAATTAACCGCCAAAGCCAAGAATTTGCCGATTTACCAGAAGTAATGGCAGCCATGCAGCAATTATGGCAGGAAAGGTGGCAAAACTTATCGGCTGCGATAGCCTAATTTGGGGAGTAGGGAGTAGGGAGTAGGGAGTAGGGAGTGGGGATTAGGGAGTAGGGATAGAAATTAAATCCGTAATATTAGTTTGTAGTAGGCACTTAAGTGCCTACTACGAACATATCAATATCACACCATCAGCCTACTTACCAATACAAAACCGACTAAAAATCCGATCCAAAACCGATTCAGTCACCTCCTCCCCCGTAATTTCTCCTAACGCTTGAATCGCACCTCGTAAATCAATACTCCAAAAATCCAAAGGCAACCTTTCACTAATCGTCTCTTGCACCTGCTGAAGGGATAACTTTGCCCTAGTTAAAGCCGCCGCTTGTCGTTGATTAATCGCTAAATCCAAATCAGCAGCCTTAATATTACCCCCATGTACTCCTGCCAAAATCGCATTTTCCAACTCATCTATTCCTTGATTAATAGCAGCAGCAGTAAATATTTGAGATTTTCCCTCCTTAATAAGGGAAGGTTCGATAGTAAATATTTGAGATTCTCCCCCCTTAATAAGGGAAGGTTCGATAGTAAATATTTGAGATTCTCCCCCCTTAATAAG
>NZ_JAMZMM010000660.1 GCF_024178385.1 Limnofasciculus baicalensis BBK-W-15
CCCCTAACCGATATCATTCAGACGATGCACCATCCAATCTAGTCGATATTGTGCTATTTCTAAACTTCTTAAAAAATCGGGATTTAGATCTTTGTCATCGTCAGGATTTGGATCGTCCTTATCTATTTTATTGTAGCCCAGCCGACTGACAGTACCCCGTAATCTATCAGCTAAAAACATAGCAATAGCATGATAAAAATGAGAAGCAAAATTTGCATCTTGGAGAAGTTTCGCCGACAACTGGCTACGAGAAATAGACCAAACTATTGAATTTTCCAACCCTCTAACCGTAGCTGTCGGCGGCCTGGAATCGACAAAAGATATTTCTCCTAAAATTTCACCGCTTGATACTCTCGCAATCTCATCTCCTCCCATTGCTTCAGTAGAAACGGAAAATGTTCCATTTAGGATGATGTACACTGCGTTAATCGGTTTTCCTTCCTCAATCAGAGTCGTCCCCACTGGAATGTGTAATCGCTTGCCAGCAGTGATGAGCCAACTGAAATCGCGATCGCTAAGTTCTGCCAGAATATATAATACTTTCTTCAACGGACTTACTCCACAATATCCTTGCCATTTCTCTCACTTAACACAGATTCGCTAAGTCATGCCTCGATCTTAAGAGAAATTCGACTACTGGGGAAAGTTAAAAGTCAAAATTCTATCCTTCAAGATAAGCACGAATCATCGCCTGAGTGCCCAATTCACCTCCCATACCGCCATCAAGGTCTTTTACCATTTTAAATAAATTACCAGCTAGTTCCACTCCCGGCAATTCCTCACCAGACTTGAGAGTATCCTGCACCAGTCTCAAATCCTTAAGTATATGCTTAATCGCGAAACCCGGTTGGAGATCGCTAGCAACAATTTTTGATCCTAGATTTGATAGCGCCCAAGACCCAGCCGCACCCGTACCGCAAACCTCGATAATTAAATTAGGGTCGATTTCCTGCCCTTTAGCCAGCGCTATCGCTTCGCATAGCGCCACCATGTGGAGAGAGGCAAGTACCTGATTGCACAGCTTTACCGCTTGTCCGCTACCCACTGCCCCACAGAGACGAATTGTCTTACCGATAACTTCCAACAGCGGCTTACTTTCTTCAAAATCAGCAATATCACCCCCTACCATAATAGTTAAAGTACCCTTCTTCGCCCCAATATCACCACCAGAAAGAGGAGCATCCAGAAAGCGCAGGTTCCTTTTTTTAAGTTCCTCTCCTATATTCCGAGCCGCATCCGGACTAATTGTACTAGTATCAATCACCAGAGTACCAGGTCTAGCAGACTCAGCGACTCCTCCAGCCCCCAGAATAACTTCCTCAACATCAGGAACATCCCCCACACAGGAAAAAACAATATCTGCTGTTTCCACTGCCTCCCGGATAGATGATACTATGGTTGCTCCAGCAAATTCAGCTACGCGAACACCGGGATGATTGGGGGTGCGATTCCATCCTTTCACTGGATATCCACTTCGCGCCAAGTTGGCCGTCATTGGCGCACCCATCAACCCAAGTCCAAGAAAGGCAATCTGTTTGTTCATTATCGTAAAGATTTATCCTCTTCTACGGTTGCTTTTTACCTCTCGCTTATATAATATAATATTTAGGTTATGAAAGGATGAAGGAT
>NZ_JAMZMM010000661.1 GCF_024178385.1 Limnofasciculus baicalensis BBK-W-15
GCGCTCAAAGACTTGACAGATTGACGAATCTAAGTTAAAGTAGTATAGTGGGAAAGTGTGGGTTCCTGGAAGGTGATATTTAGAGCCTGTAGTTATCCCAGATAGAATTAAAAAAATTTCCATCAGAAGAGATATTGAGTAAGGTGCGTTAGGAATAATGTACCGGGATGGATACGATATTTAACTGTTACACCAAAACCCCATCCCCACCAACAAACCATCCGAAAAAACCGCTACCACATCCGTTGCCCAGGCACTTGACACTTGCCCCAATCAACCCTATACTTATAAAATCAGAAAATATGCCCGCCTATAAAATCCTATCCCCAACCACCTCTTATCCCAAAACTGTGCTATCCTAATTAAGTCCGCCCGATATCTATATAAATAACAGCCCCGCCACTAATCGCTCTCCCAAAGCAAATCTATGGGTTTTTGGTAATCGACCAAGAATTGGTACATACCATTTAATTAAGTCGTAGGTTCTTTGTATTATAGGTAGATTACCCATTTTGAAAAAAAAAAATTAAAGACAGGGCTTTTTAAGAGCAAAGAGAAAGAGAATAAAAGAGAATAAAAGAGAATAAAAGAATACTCGCCTAGGAAACAACTAAGCGAAAACCGATGAAGTTGTCCCTGAAATCTGGCTCGTACCTGTTGCGATTCGCACTACGACAGTATCTGCCGAGGATGATCCACGAACCACCACGCAACAGTCGATATTGAGAATTGTTTTCATTAGTACTGCCATCACTTGGAGCATTTTGGTAACCACCATGGTAATAGTCTTGACACCATTCCCACACATTACCGTGCATGTCGTATAATCCGAAATTATTCGCTACTTGGAAACTGCCAACAGGGGTAGTTTTTTGTCTGTCCTCTCCTTTAGGTGCTGAACCGTAAGGATAATTACCATTGTAGTTAACGCAATCGGTATTAATCGTCTCCCCAAAATGAAAGGGCGTATTTGTTCCGGCTCGACAGGCGTATTCCCACTCCGCCTCGGTGGGTAAACGATAGTTTCTTCCGGTGTATTTAGATAGTCTAGCACAAAATTCGGTAGCGTCAAGCCAAGTTATCTTTTCTACTGGTAAATTATCACCTTTAAAGCGAGATGGGTCAGAGCTTAAGTCGCGATTGACTTTGGGTAAAGCAGCGACAACTCGCCACTGTGCTTGAGTTACGGTATATTTTCCCATGTAGAAGGGAGATATTGTAACTGAGTGTTGGGGACTTTCATTATCCCATCTCTCTGCTTCACTAGTTGGGGAACCCATAGTAAATGTACCACCGGGGATGGCTACCATTTCTAGAGTTATCCCGTTACCTAAATCTTGGGGGAAGAAATTGGCACTGCGGCGATTGCGAGTTGCTTCTCTGCCTTGGGAGTCTAGGGTGATGACATTAAAATCAAAAGACTGAAGAGATAAGTTCGTAGTAGGCGATTTATCGCCGTTACCACTACCAGGAAAAATAATATCCTTAATTAATCTATCGTAGGCGATCGCGCCTACAGCTACCATACTACCCAAACCTGCTAGCTGAATTATCTTTCGCCTTCCTAGTTTAGACGAGAGATATTTGGCAACGGATGGGGTAACGGATGTAACGGATGGGGGGTTGGT
>NZ_JAMZMM010000226.1 GCF_024178385.1 Limnofasciculus baicalensis BBK-W-15
AGGGCGATATCGCTAGTCAATAAACTAATAACTTTATCTCCAAATCCTTCACCCTCTCCTGATGAGGAGTTTAACAGTAGCCAATGCTCAAACTACAATCAGCCTTTGTGGGTGTAAAGCATAAGGGCGATATCGCTAGTCAATAAACTAATAACTTTATCTCCAAATCCTTCACCCTCTCCTGATGAGGAGTTTAACAGTAGCCAATGCTCAAACTACAATCAGCCTTTGTGGGTGTAAAGCATAAGGGCGATATCGCTAGTCAATAAACTAATAACTTTATCTCCAAATCCTTCACCCTTTCCTCACCATAAGTCTAACAGTAGCCAAGGCTCAAGCTAACATCAGCCTTTAACTTAAAACTCCCCTTCCTCCTAGCAAACAAGGGATGGGTAGTCGGAGAATCTCCACTACCCATTAATTCTATTAAGTTCCTCTCAAATTGGCAAAGATTTTACATCTGCTATAGTAGAGGTAACATATCTTAACCCTATCGATTAGAGAGCGCCTGCGCTACTTAATCCCAAGATAACGCCAGCGCCGAGAATGTGACCGAAACTAGTGGTGGCTAAAAGTTCAGCAATGCCGAAGCTTTTGAACATAGCAGGCTTACCCACAGGTAAATCTGGACCTTTGCCGGGATTCTGAATTGCGTAATAACCAATGGCAATCGCCACTAGGTTGCAGATAATCATCACCAAACCTACGGAGAGACTCCAGGAGGAGGTGGCTGGTACTACATCAAGAGCGGCTAATAAAATTGTGTTAATCAAGGGAGTTTCTCCTTATGTTAATTAAGTTGGGCTGAATTGCTGCTTGCGATCCCCGCTCTGGCCGAGACAGGATTTTCAAGCAAATCAATTTTGACACTCCCCGCTCTTTTGATACGGGGATTCTTAAGACTTTGCAGCCTTAATATCCTGATTAATCAGGTTACCGGGCGCAATCCTTTTGCTGTAAAGGCAGTCTGCTATCCTAGCCTTGCAGCTAGCTCCTCGGTCGTATACTTTCCCCCAGTCCGGAGGTAGGTTTTTATGTCTTGGTACTGACCGATTAATATTATAAAAACCTCTGGTACAAAAAAATGTTAACTTGTTTTAAGAAAAAATACCCTTACCGAATCGGCAGTGGCAAAGTCAGACTCATCTATACCAGAAACCCTTGCTAGGACACCTTTATTTCACCTAGCTCTTGCCCAAAAAGCCCGAATCACTGCTTTTGCAGGTTGGGAAATGCCCGTACAATATGGGGGAATAGGGCAAGAGCATGAAGCGGTGCGGACATCAGCGGGGATGTTTGATATCTCCCACATGGGAAAATTTCTCTTGAAGGGCAAAGAGTTACGGGCACATTTGCAGCGTTTAGTACCCTCGGATTTGATGGGGTTACAACCGGGTGCAGCTCAGTATACGGTTTTGTTAAATCCTGACGCGGGCATCATTGATGACATCATCGTTTACTATCAGGGTGAAGATGATGGGGGGGAGCAACAGGTGACAATTATTGTCAATGCGGCTACCTGCGCTCAAGATAAAGCCTGGTTGTTAGAAAATTTGCCTACATCTGGCATTAGTTTCCAGGATCTTACCTCTGATAAAGTTTTAATTGCCCTACAGGGACCTGAATCTGTTACATATCTTCAACCTTTAATGGAGGAAGACTTAAGCAGTGTTAAGTTTTTCGGACATTTGGAGGGAACTATTCTCGGTCAACCTGCGTTTATTGCTAGGACAGGGTATACAGGAGAAGATGGATTTGAAATAATGGTTGACCCAGAGCTTGGGGTAGAATTATGGCGATCGCTATTTAGTGCAGGTGTGACTCCCTGTGGTTTGGGGGCGAGAGATACGCTACGATTGGAAGCAGCACTAGCTCTCTACGGACAAGATATTGATGACACCACTACTCCTTTAGAAGCTGGTTTGGGTTGGCTAGTCCATTTAGATCGCAAAGGCGATTTTATTGGTAGATCTGTATTAGAAGAGCAAAAAGCTACGGGAGTCAAACGTAGGTTAGTTGGGATTCAGATGGTAGGGCGTTATATTGCCCGTCATGGTTATCCAGTAATATCAAATGGGGACATAGTGGGAGAAGTAACCAGTGGAACTTTAGCCCCAACTTTAGGAATTGCGATCGCACTTGCATATCTTCCCACATCTTTAGCTAATATCGGGCAAGCATTAGAGGTAGAAATTCGCGGGAAGGCTTATCCGGCGGTTGTGGTGAAGAAGCCGTTTTATCGGAGAAAGTAATTTGTTGTTGGTTATTTGTTGTTGGTTGTTTGTTGTTTGTTGTCTGTTGTTTGTTGTCACATATACTCTATCCGCTGGAATTGTTAAATCATCCGGTTATTAGTTGAATCCTTACTTCTTACTCCTGACTGCTATATACATCACTTTTCGTGAGGTATAGAGAAACCCGGTTTCGCCGAAGTTACCGGGTTTCTGGGGCGTACTTCATCAACCTGGAATCTGCTGTAAGTAGGAATGGTGCGTTACGCTACGCTAACACACCCTACTGATGGAGTCTTTCTGTAAGTCTTTTTCTGTTTATTTTTATGAATTTTTACGGTGCTATACTTTATGAAACCTACCCAGTTGTCGTTGCGCTGGTTGTTTTTCTTTTTTTCTTTTACTCAAGGGATAATTGCCCTGGTAGATGTATCGCCGGGAGTAGCTCAACCGATTACGGCTGCTTCTGATGGTACAAATACAATTATAACTCCTGATGGCAACCGCTTTGATATTTCTGGTGGTAGTCTTTCTGGAGATGGGGCGAATCTTTTCCAGAGTTTTGAGCAATTTGGACTATCACAAGGTGAAATTGCTAATTTTTTATCTAATCCCCAAATTCAGAATATCTTGGGCAGGGTAGTTGGTGGAAATCCTTCTATTATTAATGGTCTAATTCAGGTAACTGGGGGAAATTCTAATTTATATTTAATGAATCCGGCGGGGATAGTGTTTGGGCAAAATGCTAGTTTAAATGTCCCTGGCGATTTTATGGCAACTACGGCTACTGCTATTGGTTTTGGCGATAATAATTGGTTTAATGCTTTTGGTTCAAATAACTATAGTAATTTAGTTGGTAATCCTAATCAGTTTGCTTTTGATTTATCTCAGTCTGGCAATATTGTCAATGGTGGTAATTTAGAAGTTTCTGTAGGCAGAAATTTAACTTTATTAGGTGGCAGTGTTATTAATACTGGGAATCTTACTGCAACGGGAGGTAGGATTACAATTGCTGCTGTACCTGGTTCAAGTTTGGTGCGGGTTAGTCAACCGGGAAATCTCCTTAGTTTGGAGATTGAAGCGCCAAGGGATAAGAATGGTATATTACTGCCAATTACACCACAAGATTTGCCGACTCTATTGACAGGTTCGATAGATACGGGAGTTAGTGTCACCCAAGGTGGGGAGGTGAAGTTAAATAGTTCCAATACGACTATACCGAATGAGTCGGGAGTGGCTATTGTTTCTGGTAATATTGATACATCGAATTCCGCTATTACTAAGGTTGGCGGTGAAATTAATGTAATTGGGAATAAGGTGGGTTTGATTAGCGCCAATTTGGATGCGTCTGGTGCTAGTGGTGGTGGGAATATCAGAGTTGGGGGAGATTATCAAGGGAAGGGGGCAGTACCGAATGCTTCTCGTAGTTATGTTAGTAGTAATTCAGAAATTAGGGCAGATGCACTTAATAATGGTCATGGTGGGAGAGTAATAGTTTGGTCTGATGAAGCAACCCGATTCTATGGCAATATTACCGCAAAAGGGGGAAGTGAGGGTGGTAATGGGGGATTTGCTGAAGTATCGGGGAAAGATTTTCTTGATTTTGCAGGTACGGCTGATTTATCGGCTGCGGTAGGTGAATTTGGTACATTACTTTTAGATCCAACTAGTATCACAATTGTCCAAAGCTCAGATAAGTCAACTGATTTGGCAGCTAATGACGAATTTGCAGATCCAGCTACGGACAATGAAATTAATAGTAGCACCATCAATGGAGCAACAGCGAATGTTATTCTCCAATCTACAGGTGATATTACGTTTAACGATCCCGTTAATATTACTACTCCTGGAGTTAGTATAACTGCTCAAGCTGGCGAAAAGATTTTACTCAATCCGCAAGGAGGTATTACCACTAATGGAGGTAATGTTACTCTTATTGGCGATTTTAATGGTGATGGTGAAGGTAAATTAGAACTTATCGATTTTATTTCTACTGGTGGGGGAGATATTACCTTAACTGGAAGTTCACTCGATCAAGAGGGTATTCGCATAACTAGCCTGATTGATTCAGGTGGAGGAGATATCACTATCACTGGTGCTAGTACTTTTTTCCATGGTTTTAGTCTCGTAAGTGATGGTAGCTTTGGTGACGGCAAAATTGAATCAGGAGGTGGGAATATCGCTATCACTGGTTCTAGTAGCAGTTTCCTTGGTATTAATATAACTAACTTAAAGAATACTATCAATTCAGATGGTGGAAATATTACCCTGATTGGTTCTAGTCTAAATGATGTCGGTATTGAAATTAATAGCTTGATAAATTCAGGAGGTGGTGATATAAATATAACTGGTTCTGTCACTACTCCCCAAGGGACAAATGGTGTTTTAATTAATACTGATGGTTCCCTTAGCTCAGAAGGTGGAGATGTCAATATTACAGGCTCAACCCAGAATACTGGAGATAGCGGTATTGCAGTTTATAATCAAATCGATTCAGGGATTGGGGATATTACTCTCACTGCTGATAGAATTGAATTAAGCGGTTTTGGTACTCCGGAACTTGTTGGTAGTGGGAATCTCACTTTGCAACCAGAAACGGATAGTACCGAATTAGAAATAGCTGGAGTAGGAAACCATAAAACAACCTTCTTAACTCCTGAAGAATTAAATAGTATAACTGATGGTTTTTCCTCTATTACTATCGGTAGTGAGAATGGTAGCGGGACTGTTACTGTAGTAGATGACTTGGCTTTTGCAGATTCGATTATTTTGCGATCGCCTAATGGTACTATACAAGTTGCTCATACTATTACTGGCTCAGATGATGCCTCCATTACTCTGGAAGGTAACACAATTCTCTATGCCAACCTAACTACTGCTAATCAGAGTATCAATTTTGATGGCGATACTACTTTAGGCAATGGTATTACTCTCAATACCAGTAATGGTGATATTAATTTTAATGGTACAGTTGATGGCAGCAAAGATCTTACCTTACTTGCAGGTACGGGTAATATTAGCTTTCAACAAGCTGTTGGTAATACTTCCGCATTAGGAAACCTGACTATCACCAGCGCTAATAATGTAACCGCAAATTCCATTACAGCCGCTAGCCTAATTCAAAGTGCGGGTACTGGTACTACCAGTTTGGGTATTTTAAATACTAATACCGCCAACGGGATAAACTTAACTGGCAATAATTTTAATCTTAATGGTGCTATCAATACTACTAGTGGTGGTGGTTTGACAATTAATAATAGTGGACAACTCACCATTGATGCTGCTGCTGACATTAACTTGACGGGAAACTTTGTCCAAAGTGGTGGTGGGGCAGTTGCCCTGGCGGGAGATATTGCCGCCAATAATGCTAATATTACCTTTAATAGCGCGATCGCACTTAATGGATCGGTCATTCTTAAAGGTACGACTCTCAATCTAAATGGCGCAATTACGGGATTGAGTAACGCCTCACTCACCCTCAACGGTACAACTACCAATCTCAAGGGGAATATTACTACCGCTAACCAAAATATTACTGTAAATGGCAATACCAATATCGGTAACAATATCGCTATCGATACGGGAGATGGTGCGGGGGATATTAGTTTTAATGGTACAGTCAATGGCAGTCAGGATCTAACTCTCAAAGCAGGTACGGGTAATATTACTTTTAGTGATGAGGTGGGAAATATTGCCAGTTTGGGAAATTTAACTATTGCCAGCGCCAATACTATTAATAGTCAAGGGATTAGGGCGACTAGCGTAAGTGCGATCGCAGATGGTAATATTACTACCTCTGATATAAATACTAGTTCTACCACGGGAACTGGTGGAATTATCGATTTAACCAGTAATAACGGTAAAATTTCCACAGGCAACCTAAATAGTAGCGGCACTAGTGGCAGTGATATAACCGTTAAAGCATCCACAGCTATTACTACTGGCGATATCGATAGTAGTGGTACTATCGGTGATGGTGGTAATATTCTTCTCGATCCCATTAGCGATATTCAAGTTGGTTATATTAACGCCCAAGGAGGCAGCGATGGGGAAGGTGGGGAAGTAGATATTACCGCCGGGGAATTTTTCCGGGCTAAGAATACATTTCGCGATCGCAATAATATCTTAGCGAGTATTTCCACTGCTAGTGGCAATGGTGGCGGAGACATTACAATTAGACACGGTGGCAATGGCACAAAACCATTTGTTATCGGTGATGCTACCACCAACGGTACAGTAGGTGCGATTACTAGCGGCGAATTTAGTATCATTCCCTCCCAATCCTTCGACTTCAGCCACATTGAAGGTAACATTAAAATTCTTGGTCTTAATTCTACCATTAATCCCGTCGATCTTACTGAAACTAACGATAATTCAAACCCAGAAATCGAGATTAAGCAAAAGATAGAAACTCCGGTTATTTCCATCATCACCTCTACCCCAGCTACCGAAGCCGAAATTGCCCAACAAGAAACCAGCTTTACCACAGCATTTGAAAGCTACCTCGGCATCAGGAGTACCCAAAATTTTAACCTCCAACAAGCCCAAGCCGAATTACAAAAAATTGAACAAGCAACAGGTGTCAAACCTGCCCTAATTTATTGCTACTTTGTCCCCGCTAGCCTACCCTCCCCAACCGCATTAACCAAGCCAGATAGATTGGCAGAAGTAGATTTAAACAATAACCAAAATATACCTATTTTATATAGGAATAAATCTGAAACCAAACCAACTAACAAACAACCAGAAACCCTCTGGGAATTCACCGCATCAGGCATTGCCGCAAATCAAGCCCAAACTCCTCCCAACAAGCAGCCACCACAAGGCAGCGATCGACTAGAATTAATATTAGTCACTTCTGGTACTCCCATCCGCTATACAGTATCCGGGGCTACCAGAGAAAACGTTTTCAAAATAGCTGAACAATTCCGTCAAGCCGTAACCAGTATCAATATCCCTCGCGACTATCGCACTCCCGGGAAAAAACTTTATCAATGGTTAATTACACCACTAGAAAAAGAATTACAATCCCAACAAATTAATAATCTAGTATTTATCGCAGACGCGGGATTGAGATCCCTTCCCCTTGCCGCACTCTATGATGGGAAAAACTTTATTCTAGAAAAATATAGTGTTGGCTTAATGCCCAGCCTTTCTCTTTCCGATACCCGCTACGTTTCTCTCAAAGATATGCAAGTCTTGGCAATGGGCGCATCTAAATTTGATGATGCCAATGCCTTGCCAGCCGTGCCATTCGAGTTATCAGTAATTACCCAAAAATTATGGAAAGGTGAATCCTTCCTCAACGATGGTTTTACCCTAAAGAATCTCCAAGAAGCCCGCGCTAGCCAACCCTTTGGTATTCTTCATTTAGCCACCCACGGTGAATTCAAACCAGGTGAATCAGCCAACTCCTACATTCAGTTATGGCAGCAAAAATTACAACTTAATAATTTACGAGATCTCAAGTTAAACGATCCAGTAGTAGAATTGTTAGTATTGAGTGCTTGTCGTACCGCTTTAGGAGATGAAGAAGCGGAATTAGGCTTTGCGGGATTAGCGGTACAAGCGGGAGTGAAATCAGCTTTGGGTAGTCTTTGGTATGTTAGCGATTCAGGTACATTGGGGCTAATGACGACATTTTATGAGGAATTAAAGATAGCACCTATTAAAGCAGAAGCATTGAGACAGGCACAATTAGCCATGATTAAAGGTGAAGTGCGAATAGAAAATGGACAGTTAGTTACTCCAGGTGGGAATATTCCTTTACCTGCGGAATTATTTGCATCGGGAGATACAAAACTTACTCATCCTTATTATTGGAGTGCTTTTACTATGATTGGGAATCCTTGGTAGGGATTTTGAGTTTTGAATTAATCCTTTTCACTGAAAGCTAAAAACTATCTTCCCCTTTCTCCGGAGAGGTTTTACTCTTTTAATAAGGCATTGTAGAACACTTGAAAACTTTTAGAGCGATTATTTGCAGGGTTCATGTGCCTTGAAATTTCCCGTGCCGCCTTGTTTTTCTCCAAACCTCCTTGATGGTAACCAGCTTTCTGAAGTACCCTTTCTAATGCTTCCCAAGTACCACCTGTTATCCCGTCAGGATCTCGGTATTTTGCCTGAGTTGCTAAATTGGGGGAGACTCTAGGATAAGCAGTAGTTATAGCTGGTATATCTCCAAAAAACCAAGCCTCTAGTTCTTCAATTGCTATTCTATTAAGAACTTGAAACGGTTTATCTATACCAGCAGATGACTTAGTAATTAAGCCAGCCTCAGTAGCAATTTTTTCTAAGTTATTCTTTAAAATAAGACAGTCTTCCCTGTCTTTGTCAACTAAAACTACAATTAGATGATCCTCTGGCAACCAAGCTTTGTACCCTTTCAATCGGCTAGGTAATTTAGATAGTAAATCAGTTTTACCTCTGTAGGAATGAATATCAAATGTGGTATTTATTTTCAAGATTTTAGGTAATAGATTGTGGAGAGCCTCTTTGGCGGACTGTTCCTCAACCATAAACTCAATGTGCAAGTTAGTTTACTCCTTTATTTCCTGTTTTTGCGATCTGCCACGCTTATAACCACCAAAGTTAACCAGGGGATTACCTACTTCAAAATAATCCTCCATCCACAACGAACCTAACAAGGCTCCATTGTCTATAAACTCTTTAATTCCTGGCATATCCGCAGTCCGTTTAGCTTGAGTATAGCCTTGTTCATTTCGATAAAGTACCCACAGTTCCTCTGGTTTTAGAGCATCTACAAAGAATGGAGAATGGGTTGTTACCATTAACTGTGTGTTAGCTAAAGCAGCGCGACATTCTTCTGATAATTCTGGTAATAACTGCGGGTGTAGATGATTCTCTGGTTCTTCGATCCCTATCAGTTGTGGCGGAGATGGATCGTATAATACGATTAGATAGGCTAACATTTTTAATGTGCCGTCTGAAATAAATTTGGCGAGGATTGGTCGTGTAAATGGAGCATCCTTTATTTGCAACAGCAGCCGCCCATCTTGCATCATTTCCGCATCCACTTTCTCTAAGCGGGGAACACGACAGGATAAAGTAGTAAGAATTTGGTTCAACCGATTAGGATGTTGTTCTTTCAGGTACTGAATAACGTTAGGTAAGTTGTCTCCTGTTGGTGATAATCGCTCTTGGGGTCCGGCTTCTGGAATACTGCGAGTGTTATCTGCTGTCAGATAGGAAAGATACCAACCTGTAATAAAACGACGTAAGGCACTAACACGAGGATGTTTAGCAAATTGTCCGAGGGTACTAACTGCTAGTAATTCTGACGATTCTAGTTGTTCAAATACTCGCTCATCCTGTTCATCTGGTATCTCACCAGTAATTACCCTTCCTGCACCTTCTTGAAAATCGAGAAACCGAAATGGTTTGCCTCTTTGTCCTCTTCTCCACTCTAGGGATTCTTCTGCTACATGAGGACCTCTAGTTCCTTCCTCAATAGCTAAATGGTAGGTAATTAGGGGAGAACTTGATTTTTCTCGATATTTTAATTCAATTACAATTGATCCCTCTGCCCCCCTTGTCCGTAGTTCTCTAAATCTTCCTCTTCTATCCCAGGCTTTTCTTAAACCAACTGTAAAGCATTCTGATAAGAAGGCAAATACATCAAAGATAGTTGACTTACCACTACCATTTGGTCCCAAGAATACAGTAAGAGGGGTAATTCCTTTAAGTTCCAAGTCACGCAACGCTCGGTAATTTTGGACTCGTAGATATTCAATTCGGGGAATAGATTGTCTAGAC
>NZ_JAMZMM010000227.1 GCF_024178385.1 Limnofasciculus baicalensis BBK-W-15
ATGTTATTGCTCATGAACTTGTTATAGTTACTGAAAGTATAGGGAGATAGAGGTGATCTACATATAAAATAAACATACTATTTCAATACCTCATCATAAGGAACGCTGTTTTAATTCATCAGTCGTTGCTTCTCACGCCTGTAATCTCGGTTTAGCAACCTCACCCCTCTATCAATGTTAAAATCACTACCTTGTCTGATAGCATGGTTTCGCAAGCAACCATACCTCGTCCTATTGGTATTATTGTTGCTTATCGCCCATAACCCATCTGCCCAGGCTCAACAGGTGAATATGCCTGTGGAAGCCAGCCCATCATCGGCATCTTCTTCCCAGCCCTCTATGGAAGTGCCTGAAGAAATAGCCCCCGACATGATTGAAACCGGAGTTCAGATCGATCCTCTAGATAGTCCTCATCCCGTGCCTTGGAATTGGGTATTGGCAACCAATGCTGAATTGAGTGCCAGTAATAGTTTTGGATTACGTTACTATCGCAGTCAACCATTATTGTCCCCAGATGGCGAATACGCTGCCTACAGTCGTATTTCCATGCAAGGGAAACCAGAGTTGTACAACAGCCGCGTCACTAGCGTGATGTTTCTGGAAAATTTACAGACTGGTGATTTGCGCACGATAACCGCATCCTCTCCCTTGTCTGACAATCCCTTAAGTATTAGCGAAGCTGGGGATATGCCAGGAACTTTTGCTATTTTAATTCCTGTTTCCTGGACACCATCGAGCGATAGGCTTTTGGCACGACAGTTTGAAGGTGTTTTCAATACTGGAGATGCCTCTGATTATGCTGTTATTTGGGATAGAGACAAAAATCGGGTTACGACGGTAGCCCCCCAAGGAGTTAATTATTCAAATGCTGTATTGTTAGGCTGGAGCCATATCGATCCAAATCGCGTTTTGTTTCGTGCTGGCGAATTAGGTGAGGAAAACTGGCCTGTTTTGTCAGTTGATTTCGGTGGAGATACGGCACTTGCCCTTGAGGATGAGCCTATTGTTTATGGTAAATTGGTTAATCAAGTTTGGACTGGTCCTCAATCTCGTTGGTAAGTTTTTGTTATTGGTTATTGGTTGTTAGTTGTTGGTTGTTAGTAAAATAAATAGAGAAATTGATAGAGATATTCAAGGAAGTTGGCAATAATCTTCTCAGAGATAAAATATCTGATTTCTTAAAAAGCAAGTAAATTTAGTTTTAACTAACCCTCAAAGTAGCACTTTCTAATTCTTCTAAGGGAATCCTGAATCCACCAATGCCAGCAAATAGATCTACAAAGGTAAATTTGGTTTTAATAAAAGTAAGATTCAGTGGTTTGAATGTATTGAATAGCTCAATTTGATTAGTGGTGGTGACTGTTTTCATTGATGAGACTTTATTGAACAAAATAGGAGTTATGCAGCAACACTACTCATATTGGGGATGGTGAGTTACGCTCATATTGGGGATGGTGCGTTACGCTGCGCTAACACACCCTACAGATAGATATTTTGCGTAAGTCCTGAATTAATAACAAACAACAACAAACAACTAACAACAAACAACAACTAACAAATTGGACGATTACCAGGGTTGACTGCGTGGATGTACTCGCTACCAGATGTAGGCCATTCCCTTTTGTAGGCGGCTTCTTCTGGCTGCCCCCAGCCGAGTTGCAAGATAATCTCCAAATGATCGGGATTACCGTGCCACAATAGGTTTGCCCATTCGGTTTGGTGCGCGATCGCATTAACCTGCTCAATGGTAATCTGACGGTAGTCTCTGCCAATGTTAATGCTTAAATACAAATCCATATTTTCGGTTACTTGCCACCAAAAATCTAGGATTGAAGGCTTGGCACTTCTGATAATTTTCAAATCCCTATCCAGTGCGATAAGCTGCTCATCAATAGCAGGATACTGTAGATTCTTCCCTTTTATTGTTATCTGTCGCCAAACAATACCGGAGACTTGGTGTTGCCGCTGATAGGAATGAATAGCGGCTTTAAAGTCTCGATAGGCAGTGAATTTTTGAATCCCATCCGGTTTGAGAAAGAGATCTAACACGGGGTTTCCAGACGCTGAAGCTGCTAAATTCAGCCGTTCCCCATTCATGCAGGCACGACGCTCATCGGCTAGGATTTTGATTAGGTCTTCTGTGCTGTAAACCCGTGACATCAGCAATGAAGTATGAAGTATGAATTATGAAGGATGAATTATGAAGGATGAAGGATGAAGGATGAAATAATAACACTAATCTGGACAGTTAAGATGAAGTATGATTTTTTTCAACCTTCAACCTTCAACCTTCAACCTTCCCTATTGGGTTATCTCAATGTTAATTTCATTTAACATCCGCCGCTTGAGTTCAATTGATTCGGCACGGGGTAGCAAATCAAAGACTTTCCGAAAGACATCATCGATCTTTTCATATCCTACTTGTCCGATCTCATTAAAGACAACTTCACCCTGTTGGTCAATCAAAACCGTTTGGGGAACCAACCCTTTATAATAGTAACTCGCTTCTGTGAGTGTCGGGGTAGAATTTACGGGCAGACTATCAATGTTAACAGGAATAAAATTTGCTTCCCTGCCGTAAGGGGCTTGTAACTGAGAGATAGTTGAGGCATATTGCTTGCAATCGCTGCTGTCATCAACAAAAAACACCAATAATGCTGGTTTGTGGGCTTTGATAGAATCTGCCAAGTTGACACGGGGGGGGACTATAGAACCATTTCCCCCGTAAAGGGCAAAGATATTGCCATCAAAATGATCGTCATTAAGACCTGCTAGAGCTGATGGCATTGAAATCAGTATACAGCTCCCCAGGGTAATCAGGATCAATAAACACCGGGCAATCAAACGCCTCTGGGCTTGAGGGTTGGCAAATCGTAGTAAACAAAAGGTCATAGTTTCCAGCTTGATGCAAAATATCCCACTAACCAGTTTACAGAAATCTCGCTCAAAGCCCACATACTTCCTCTTTCTTCGTGTCTTCGTGGTTTCTCCAATACTTATTCTGCCAAGGTAGTTCATTAACAGATTGCACTATCGCTTAAAGTATCAAGAGTTATCAATTTTTTTTGATCTGGAGATGGGGATCTATAACCCCAACGGATTGGCAGACTCCGACTGACTTTGCTCCGCAATAAATCCAGGAATGTATGTAAAAATGATGAACTGATCTTTTTTTTATTGAAGTCTTGACTCAATTGGATAGGGAAAGGCGAAATTGGTTTTTCTGGCAAGACTCTAGAGAGTAGAGATACTTCTTCAACTAAGCCAATCGCCATCAGAGCGAAGGCAATTTTTTGGATGGCATTAACGGGTAATGCCAAGTTTTTTGCCATGACTTTCAGAGAAACATTTCCCGCAGCGTACTCCCACACTCCCAATTCTCGATTATTCAGTGGATAAGAAGGTGAACCGAAAATTGTGGGTGCTAAAATTACGTTCGGATCTGGCAATTTATTGGCGAATGCGTCCCAATTTTGTACTAGACGAAACCCTAGCAATATAGCTTCTGTTGCTCGTATATTTAAACCAGTCATTTCTCGCATTGGTATTGGTGCATCCGGGATAAATTTAAACATACCATCCTGAAGTTCCAACAAGGTACGCATTTGTTGTAATACCTGAATCTGGAATATCTGGTTCAGTTTTTGCTCGGATAATACACCCTGATTTTTGAGAGACAAACCCAGCGGTTTATCCTTCGGACATAACTGGACTAGTTTGGTTATTACTCGCTTACTAACCCCATGATTTTTAGCAATTATTCCGACTAAACATTGATGATCTAAGCGATTAGATGCGGCGACAATTCTACCCCGATATACCCAAATGTAATGAATATCGCTATCTGGTGTTAGATCTTCTGGCAAAGCACTAATTGCCAGTAATCCAGTTTTTTGTCCTTTTTCAATCAATTGAAAGATTTCCGATAAGGAAAAATCAGTTAATGCACCTGTAATAGACATAGTTTTTCCATTGAATGCTAAAGGATTATCTGGCTTGAGCAAGGGCTTCACTCAGGATGTGGGAAAGAGTAATGGAAAAGGATCGGATCTAGTCCAAAGTTGAAAGTATTTATATTTTAATGGGTGAATCTACGATCTTCCCTTTACCTTTTACCATTTTACATATTTCTGTGTATTTGGACTTATCTTGACTTGGGTCAATTGAATTGTTATTACCTATTCTACCCTCAACTGTCTATTTGCCAATTATATTTTGTTCGATCTAGAAAAATAATATTTTATATAGCCATGAAAAAAGTAATAGTTTTTCATAAAAAACATCACTTTTGGTCGATTTACTTAAGAAAAATACATAATTCTTTACCTAACTCTCATTAAGTCCACAGGCTGACAATTTCGCCGTCAAAGCACCAGCATGTCGCCACCAGTTATACCCACCAACCCACCGTCGCGACGGCAAATGTCCGAGGGGTGCTTTCAAATTGAAGGTTAATTCAGCGTTAGGGGTATTGGGATTGTGGATACTCCAACCCACGCGATCGCAAAAACTGGGATAATCCTCACCTACCTCTTGATAGATCATAGCCTGAACCGTAAAGCCAAAACGACTATCGCTATATTTTAGCCAAAGCTGATTAATTGTCCGCAAATCCTCACAAGGAAACTCAGCGCAGTATCTGTTAGTAACTTGGCAATACCAAAATCAATTAAAACTAATTTTCCATCATCCCGGCGGATAATATTAGAAGGCTTAATATCTCGATGAATCACCCGATGGGCGTGGATATATTGCAATATTAGCAGCATATCTTCCATAAATTCCCAACTTTGGGTTTCGTTATACGATCCCTTTTCCTTTAATTCCAGATCAAGAGTTTGCCCAGAAATCCATTCCTGGATTAGATAAAGCTGTTGGTTTTGTTCAAAGTGCGCTAGGAGGCTGGGTATTTGGGGATGTTTACCCAACTCATCCAAACGTTGGGCTTCTTGGTGAAATAATTCTTTCGCTTTGTGAAAAATCTCAGGGCGGTAATTCTCCATGTAAAGCTGTTTAATTACACAGTTATTGTTACTGGAAATATCTTCTGCTAAAAAAGCCCTGCCAAATCCACCGCTACCAATTACTTGAATTGGGCGATATCTTTCTTGAAGCAATAATTTAGCACCACAACTCCGACAAAATTTAGCTGAGTCTGGATTTTCAGGAGTGAAACATCCTGGAGTAACGCAGTATGTCATGATAATGGTTGTTAGTTGTTGGTTGTTAGTTGTTAGTTGTTAGTTGTTGGTTGTTAGTTGTTGGTTGCCTTTAACCAATAACAAATAACCAATAACAAATAACCAGCAACAAATTATTGCTTATCCGCCTGGTAAGTATAAAAATTTTGAAATATTCCCACCGTCTCAAAATGATAATTAGGTAAAATAGGTTTAACGTTCAAATCGCTGCGATAAATACTGAAAATAACAAAATTTTGTCGTTCTGTTTTTTGGGAAATTATTTGCTGAATTTGGGGGCGTGTAGTATCAACGAGGGATTTACATTGGTTTTGTAAAAACTCAGAATTCTGTGGCAAGAAATCTAACTTATTGGGCGCTTTAATACAAACTTCGTCTTTGAGATAGGTTGAGAGCTTCTGTACCGCATACTCCTCATAAGCATTTTTAGGTGGATTTGTCAATGCCATCGCACCTCCTAGTGCCACAAGAGCGACTCCACCGATTCCCGTAATAAGTTGTAAAATTTTCATGGAACTCCCTCAATCCTTTATATGATAATGACTTCAGCCTCAGATATTAGAGTTCCGCAGAAAATTAAAATAGAGAGGGGGTTGAAATCACAGCAAAGATGTTATACTATAAAATCGGATGGCGAGCGTAGCCAAGTGGTTAAGGCAGTGGTTTGTGGTACCACCATTCGTGGGTTCAAGTCCCATCGTTCGCCCTAAGTCTATAAAGAAGGTAAGAGGTTTTGAGTGTTGAGTTTTGAATTAACACTTTTTACTAACAACTCCCAATGCCCCATTCCCCAATAGGGCATCGGCTGGGCTACTCCCCAATATCACCGAAAATAAGCTACTCGTGCCTCAAATCCCTGGGATCTCCTTGCAGCAGCGCAAGGCTAACGCCAAGCAAAGCTGACGCGATCGCAAACAATCACAGATATTTTCGGCAGTGTCACGGTTGGTAAATATGCCAAGGTTGACAAATGTACCTCATTGTGAATTAATTTCAGAAGCATTCAGGAGGATTTGTGGTACTTTTGCCAGAGTATCGCTATTCCTCATGGACATACCACGTAGTCACTAATAGCTTGAGAGGTAAGGTTTTCATCGATTAGCCCCAATGCTTTGAGAGTTTCGCTACCCGCAACACCGTCAACGTGGAAATTGTGAAATCTCTGAAATTCCATGACAGCAATCTCTGTGTCTTCCCCGTAGATACCATTAATCGCACCAGGATTAAAACCATTATCTCTTAACGCTTGCTGAAGTTGCTCCACATCCTTACCACGCGCTCCTCGCTGTAATATCCGCCCAGAATAGACTTCAACTACTTTATCAGGTGGACGAGGAGTAGAAAAATTAGACGGCGGAAGGATTTGCCCAGGAAAGAGACGTGAGGTACGAATCGGAACAGAATTGGGGAGGGGAGGAAGAAAATCGGGATTATCGGCAAACGGCGGATTATAATCGAGTTCTCTAGTAGAGGGGACAGGATAATCGGTGTCAGGTGGCAAAAAATAGGGTTGACTCGACAAGTTTTGATTCGATACGTTTGTGCCAAACAAAGCACTCCAGGTTGCTTGTCCAACCACCCCATCGCGATTCAGCCCAGATTCTCCCTGAAATTGCATCACTGCATCTTTGGTTTTTGAACCAAAATATCCAGTTGGCTCTTGATGAAAATAATCTAATGTCAGTAAACGCTCCTGTAGCTGAGTCACCAGTGGACCTTGTGAACCTTGCTTAAGTATCTGTACAAAGGCTTCCCCTGTCATGGGGAACATACTGAAGAGGATAAACAGGGGTGGCAGATACCTTCTAGCATATCTGGAAAGGTTTTGTCTGTTAAACCAGTGACAATGCTTCAGATTCTCTTGAGTGAAAACCGCAGTGGTAGAAGCAGGTGCTTCATAAGCTAGAGTAAGATCTATATATGCAAGAGTTTCCATAATTATGCTCAACTGTTTTTCAGATAGTCTGTTACGTCAAACTGAGGTTGGGAACTGAGCAAAGGGAATCTATACAACTATCTATAATTATATAAACAATGGATATTTTCCCATGTTTGCTCATTTGGAGTAAAATATCAAGTTGACTTCGACTAAACGGGTTGAACAGTTAAATTAGTCCTGATCTGTCGAATAGAACAGCAAACACAGCCGCTATGCCAGTAATCGCCAAAGCCAGAAATGGGTTTTGTCCTTGGCTGACAGCAAAAGATGTAACAATCCCCGCACCTAATCCAGCCGTAACGAGGGAACTAAAGAGGTCTTTGTTGGTATTTTTATTAGGCATGAGCGAACGATCCAGTCGTTGAATTGTGTTCGATAGATTCCGATCTGCCCTCTTAACCTACCATTCTATTTTGATTTACTTAAGCACTATCTGCTAAATTGCAATTAAATGTTAGATTTAGTTGATTTTCTTAACTTTAGGAGTGGTAAACAGGATGAACAGGATTGGTGCTTTGAGAAAGTCTATCCCTCTTGTGGCTTTATTCCTTAGTGCTGGGGGGGGTATCCCGGTAATGGCGACTCTGGTTACCAGCGTTAGTCCAGGAAATATCAGTGTCTCATCAGAAGTTAGTCTCTCTCAAGATAGGGAGAAGCTGCAACTCGCACAGAGGGTAGCCCGAGAATGCCGTCAAGTAACTCAATCTACATTTATCTACCCACAACGTTCTAATATTGAACCTGTCAGAGCTTTACAGGTTGACGAAAGAGTAACTCTGGCAGAAGAAAATGGCAAGGGGGGTTGGATTGCAATTAGTTCCCCTATTAGCGGATTTGTCCAGATAGACTATCTCAAACGTTGTGGCGTATCCAGTGGCTCTCTGAATACGCCTCCTCGTAATGTTTCCACTTCCAATCGCTGTCGTCGAGTTTCCTATACCGCACCTGAAGGTTTGACAATTCGGGAAAGACCAGATCAAAACTCCCGCAGAGTAGGCGGTGTATTTTACGATGAGCAGGTAACACTGAGCTATCCTCCGGAATTCAAAACCGATAATGATGGGCGGGAGTGGGCAAGACTAGCACTCCCTACTCCTGGATGGGTATCGAATGGATATCCTAGGGGCGGAGATCTTAATCTTGAGGCTTGCAGATAGTAGTTGGTAGTTGGTTGTTGGTTGTTGTTTGTTGTTTGTCTCCCCACTCCCCACTCCCTATTCCCCAGGGGCTTCCTCTTGAGACTCTTTGGGCTTTTTCTCAAATACTTGAATACCCGGAGACTCCAAAATAAACCCCTTGCCAGTCTTTGCCCCCATTTTCCCTGAAATCGCAGCTACCCACATTGGGTAACTCGCTGCCGCAGTGGAGAATTTATTCCACATTTTTGGCTTGACTGTGAGGGTGAAGATGATGCCATCGCAATTGATATCAAATTGTTGCCAACTATTCTGTACTGCTCGCGGGGTGGGCAATTCAGAGATTTTGATGGTAATTTCCAATCTCCCTGTGGGGATATTGTTGGTTGTTGGCGGTTTGGTTTCACTCGTTTCACTGGCTTTACGAATGGCAACGATTTCAGCCATTTGAAGCTCCTTAGCTCTTGCAAAATTCACTTTATCATACCCAAAAACTGGGAGGTGGTGGCGGAAAATCAAAAATTTCTTTTATCGCCCCATTTCCCAATCGCCCCATCGCCCCATTTCCGGTAAGTTCCTGAATTGAGCCATGAATTTGCGATCGATGCGGTCTTTCCATTGCCATAATAGCGGAGATTGCCAGCCAAATGGTCCCCAAGAGGCGATCGCTTTGCGCTGCTGCGTTGCGCTCCTCGCATCTCCATCTCCTGTGCCAATTAAACTTAAGTATCGTTTTTGAGGGATGTAATGCTGAAGGGATTTTGAGAGGAGGATTCGTCGTCGCAGGTTTTCAAATAATGGTTTTCCTTGTCGTACTGCAAATACTCCGGCTTTGGGGCGGGGATGATTTACCATGGTGGCGATATCGCCTGCGGCAAAGATATGGGAATGAGAGATAGATTGTAAGGTATCGCGAACTAAAATAAATCCGTTTTGGTCTGTTGATAATCCTGATTCTCTAATCCAGTTGGCTCCTGATGCTTGAGTTACCCAAAAGGTATAGTTACTAGGGACTGTTAAACCAGATTCACATTTTATTTTATTTGGTAGTATTTCAGATACTCTTTCTCCTAAATGAACTTTAATACCTCGATTAATCAATATTTTATAGAGGCGTTGCCGCACCCATTGATTGTAACCCGGCATGATGGCTGTGCCTCGATGGATGAGATTAATATTGAGCTTTAATCCTATAATTTTATCTAAACGGCTTGCCATAGTTAGTGCTAATTCTACTCCACCAGCACCACCTCCGACAATCCCTAAATTAATTGATTTTTCTGGATGGTTAGCGCAGTTTTCAATAAGCTGATGCCATTGATTTAAAAATTGCGGTACTGGTTTGGCGGGAATGGCATATTCAGCGACTCCTGGTACTGATTCTTGGGCTGGGGTGCTACCAATATCAATTGAGAGGATATCAAAAGGAATAGGTGGGCGATTGGCACAGATTACTCGATCGTTTACTAAGTCTAAACCAATGGCTTGGTCGATATGTAATTCTGCTTGAGCAAATTGGGCTAAATGTCGTAAATCAATATGACATTCCTCAAAATTATAGAAACCTGCAACATAACCGGGTAACATTCCGGAATAGGGAGCATAGGAAACATCACTAATTAATGTGATGCGCAATTCTGGCATAGGGTTTAGGGCAAATAATCTAAGTGCGATCGCGTGACTATGACCTCCACCTATTAATACTAAATGTTTGGT
>NZ_JAMZMM010000662.1 GCF_024178385.1 Limnofasciculus baicalensis BBK-W-15
CTTGCTTGCGGCCTGCTCGCCCTTGCGCACTTCGGGGATCGCGGTCTTGAGGTACCACTCTGGGCCAAGGAAGACCGCGCTCGCCATGAAGAAGACGAGGATGACCATGACGACGTCCACCATGGGCGTCATGTTGGGCCCATAGTGCAGGTCGTGCTGCGCCAGCGCGTTGCGCTTCCTGGACGGGTGATGGCTCATGGCGCACCCTCTGGGCGCTGGGCGGTCAGGAGGACGTTGCGCAACTTCACTTCTCGACAGGCGGCGAGAATGGGCGACACGCTCGCGTAGTTGAGGCGGCGATCCGCGCGAATCTGCACCAGTGGGGCTTTCTCGGGTGCGCTCCCGGCGTGGAGGCGCAGTCGCTCGCGCAGGGTCGCCGCGTCCGTGGTTCGCCCATCGATCATCACGCCCGCGGGATTGCCTTGGTCACCCTTCACGATGTTGATGATGAGGGGCGACGTTGCGGAGTCTTCGAGCCCGGCCGAGGCCTTGGGCAACTGAACCCCGGCTTGTCGATCCGTCGCGAGCCGCCCGACGAGCAAGTAGAAAATGATGAGGCACATCACCACGTCGATCAACGGCGTGACGTTGATCTTGCCGGCATGGCTCGTGGGAATGGCGAATCGACGACGCACGCGAAACTCCGATCACTTCTTGCCGACGGGCAGGATCTCGACGATTTCGCTCGCGACCATCAGGCCCCGGGTGCAGATGCGATCGACGATCGAGCGTTACAACCCGAAGACGAAGAGGAAGGGGATCGCGAGGCAGAGGCCAAGGAGCGTGTGGAAGAGGGCCTTGGACATGCCCAGTGAGGGGTTTGCTGCTTGCGTCTGCCCGCCCGCCTCGCCCAAACTCGTGAACGCGAGGATCATGCCCCAGACTGTGCCCGCGAGGCCGATCAGGGGGCCCAGGTTGCCGATGACGTTCAGGATCTCGATCTTGCGGAACCACTTGGCGGACTCTTCGGACGCCGCGAGTTCTGCGGCCTCACGCAACGCAACGCGATCGCTCTCAAGATGGACGAGCGCAGGGCGCAGAGCGTTGCTGACGTAACTGGTGTCCTTCAAGACGAACTCCTTGAGTTCGTCGATGCGCTGCGCGCGGGCGAGTTCGCGCACGCGCCGCACCGACGCCTCGGGCATGATCTTGCTCTCGCGGATCTCGATCGCGCACACGAAGACGACCGTCATCCCCACCAGCGAACCCAAAATGAGAATGATCGTGAAGAAGTCGAACGAGTCCTTGAACAAACCCCATAGGCGGCCCGACCCCGGGGCACTCGCGTCTGGGATTGCGACTGGGCCTGCGTCTTGAGCCAGCGCGTTGCTCGCGACGGCTCCAACAACCGCAAGGCCCACAAACACCCAGCCCGAAAACGCTCGTCTATTGCTTGACATGGGGCGATGATAAGCGAGCGCTACGAGCGAAGCCCGCTCGGACCACCTTCGTCCAGGTCCCGCTCTTCGATCCCACGGCTCACCTTGAACCCCTCGCCAAACCACTTGCCCAGGTCGGCCATTCGTGCGCGGGCGTCCGCGAATGGGTACGCCGGGTTCGTCGGCGAGACCCACACGCCCGTCACGCGGCAGCGGATCGGATCGCGCTCGAGCAAC
>NZ_JAMZMM010000663.1 GCF_024178385.1 Limnofasciculus baicalensis BBK-W-15
GCGCTCCGTGCCGGGATGAGGCGCCCGGCGCTAGGGGGAGCAGATGTGAAAAGGGGAAAAGGCGGAATCCACGAAGAGATGGCGATAAACAAAGAGCGACCCTTCTGGGTCCTGTACGAGAACTGCGTGGAGAAGCACTTCGGTTCCCACCCGCTCAGCCACCGCGTGCTCGGCACGACCGAGTCCATCTCCGCCTTGCAGAGAGATCAGATGCAGGGGTACTTCGACGCTCGCTATTCGGCGGACAACACCGTGGTGTCGTTTGCCGGCAAGATCGATTTCGATCGCGCGATCGAGCAAGTCGAGGTGCTATGCGCCGGCTGGCAGTCAACAAGGCCAAGGCGGGACAACGCCGCTCCGCCTATCAAGGGTGGCACGCTCGACCTGCACGATGACAAGGTCAATCGCGCCTACATCCTCGCGCTCTGCGAAGCACCGGCACAAAACGACGACCGACGCTACGCCGCAGGGCTCCTCGCCCAACTGCTCGGCTCGGCGGACAACAGCCTGCTCCACTGGTCGCTGATTGAGACCGGCATCGCTGAGGAAGCGCAATCGAGTTATTCGGGGCATGATGGCTTCGGCGAGTACTTCGTCTTCGCGTCGGGCGATCCAGAGCGCGCCGACGAGATCTGGGAGATCACCAAAGCCCAGATGACGAGCGTGCGCGACAAGGCACAGGAGAAGGACCTGATCCTTCTGCGCAACAAACTCGCGACCGCCGTTACGCTCGGGGCCGAGCGTCCGCTGGATCGTATGCACCGACTGGGGCAAATGTGGACCGCGCGAGCGGAGTATCGCCCGCTCGAGGAAGACCTCGCTCGGATCAATAGCGTGACGATTCAGGACATTCGCGAGTTGAGCGCGATGTTCCCGCTGGTGCCAAGGACCTTGGGCACGCTCACGCCGCCAATCAAAAACTAGTGCCCGAAGTCACGCCGCTTTCGACGCCGCGACGCCGTTTTTCCCACGAAGGCGATTGACCTGGAGCGCTTTTGTGGCCGCGACGACCAGTTCGTGCGCGGACTTGACCGCACCGCCAAAGCGTGCCGCGCCGAAACTGATTGACATGGTCGGCTGGATCGTGCCGAGTTCCTTCTGGACTGACTCGATCGTCGATTGCGCAAGTCGATCATCGCTTGAGGACAGAACCACGGCGAATAGTTCGTGGGACAGGCGGCAGACCGCGACGCCCTGGGGCCCGAACTGTCGAGCAAGCACGTTCGCCAGTCGCACGATTCGCTCGTCCGCGTCGTCGTCGCTCACGGGTTCGTCGAGCGTCGAAGCATCGAGGCCAACCTGTAGCAACATGGGCGACTTTCCGTCGCTTGGCTTGCCTTCGAGCGCGGTTCGGATCAGGCTGTTGAACATGCCACGTGCGTACACGCCCGTGAGCGGACCGAACTCCGAAGAATCCTTGAGGAGCGACGCCAGCGTGCCAACCTCTCCAGACTCGCTAGCCGCAGATCCTTCGCCCGGATCGACCTGCGCCTGCCTATCGTCAGCCTGCTGCAAGATTTACGCAACCTTCCGGTAGGTGCCGGTGTCGAGATTGAACAGAAGAGACAGCTTCCGGGTCGCGTCGGCACCGCCGCGGTAGTGAGCGACGAGC
>NZ_JAMZMM010000664.1 GCF_024178385.1 Limnofasciculus baicalensis BBK-W-15
GCTTCTATCCTATACAAAGTATCAATTAAGCTACATGAGGCAAAAGCCCTAATTTGATCTAGGACTTTAGTCCTATAAAGTAGGGAATACTGAGATCTTGCACAAATGTCAAAAAAGAGTTTTAGGTAGGGTGGGCAGTCCCCAATATAAGGTGAAAAGCTGATGATTACGTTGCTGGGGACTGCCCACCCTACGGTTATTTCAACTTTTGCAAGATCTGGGGAATAGGGAATGTGCAGGTGGTTTTATTCTAAGGTATTTATGGTTTATGATGGAGCAAAACCCGCCTCTATTTTTATTCTGATATCATATTTCGTGTTTTATGAGCCAATTCATTCAGCCTCACAATCATCCGATTAAATTCCTGCTCTATCTGGAGTGGATTATGCTGGGTATTATTGCTTTAATTGAATTGGTGACATGGCAATTACCCCCATATCCTAGACAGCCATTGGTGAACTTTATTTGTCTAGTATTATTCGGTATAATTGGTTTAGAATTGCCCAAAAATCAGCCTCTAGATAAGGCGATCTATACTGGATTAGAGATTGGGTTTATCTTGGTATCATCTATATGGGGCGGTATTCGCCTAGCTCCTCTGCTGATAATTATATTAGTTATTCGTAATTGTTTTATCTTTAAGGGCAAAAGTAGATTAATTATTACTTTGTTTGCTTTTGTTTTGTTTGTTGTTTCGGAGTTATATCGTGTTCAGAATATGCCGAGACCAATGGGAATGCCATTGTTACCGCCAGAACGATTTATATTTATCTTTGTTAGTTCCATCATATTATTTGGATTAGTTGTAGTATTTTTGCAGTTATTAGTAGATGCCGTACTCTCAGAACGAGAAAGTAGAGAAGAATTGGCACAAGTTAACGCACAACTCCGTCAATATGCTCTGCGAATTGAAGATATTGCTACACTACAAGAAAGAAACCGCATTGCTCGGGAAATTCATGATTCTTTAGGACATTCTCTCACTGTTTTTAATCTACATCTAGAAGCAGCATTGAGATTGTTAGAATCTAACCCTAGTGAAGCTAAAGAGTTTATCTCAGAAGCAAAACAACTAGGGGCAACGGCGCTAAAAGATGTGCGTCAATCTGTTGCTACGTTACGTTCAGATATTTGGCGAGGACAGTCTTTAGAAACTGCGATCGCATCTTTGGTTGAAGACTGCTATAAATCTACGGGTATTTTACCTACATTTTACTTGGATTTGCAACAGCCAATTCCGGCTGAAGTAAAAATGGCTATTTACCGTATTATTCAGGAATCTCTCACTAATATATGTAAGTATGCCATCGCAACAGAAGTGGAAATTACAATTGAGGCAAAAACTAATGTACATCTGATAGTTAGAGATAATGGTAGAGGTTTTAATCCTAATCAAAATACTACGGGTTTTGGACTACAAGGAATGCGAGAACGGACTCAAGTATTAGGAGGTAAATTTAAAATAGTAACAGCACCAGCGCAAGGTTGCCAAATTATCGCCAATTTCCCTTTGCCAACACTGTAGTAAATAGGGGCTAGAAACTAGGGAAAGGAAATTATTGATTAGAAATTAGCCATTAACCTATCTTTCATTCCCAATTTCCCACTCC
>NZ_JAMZMM010000228.1 GCF_024178385.1 Limnofasciculus baicalensis BBK-W-15
TGCCTTTGGTGATTTCAATAACTTTGACTTATCACCATAACTCCCGGAGAGCCGTGCCCACAAAAGCAGTTATTCCAAATGGTAAAATTTATCAGTTTATCCTATTTTTTCGATCTGGCGATCTAGTGAACTGTTGCATACTATATACAATTTGTCCATACGACAAATGTACTATCTTTATTTGTTTTATTTGTTTTAGTTTTGTTTTTTTTTATTTCGTTTTCTTTGCTCAGATCGAGAAAATGAAGTATAATTACCATCTTTTTTATTTTTGAGAAATATTTAGTAAATTTTTGGTAAAGATTGAGTCGCTCTCAAAAAAAAATATCCATGTTATTTGGCTTTCTAGAGGCTATTTGGTAAATTTTTGGTAAAGATTGATCCCCCCCAAGAAAGTTAATAAATTTTCTTTATATTTGCCAAATCTGGATTTGATAATTATGCTGTTAAGTGAGCTAATGGTAGAAAGCGCAAAAATAAATATGAAATGTCAATCAGTGACTGGATCGATCCAGTGGAATTGTCGTGAAGATAGAGAATTTTTATTTTTTCAGGAATGGGAAAACCATCGAGATTATCTTTACCGTTGCTGTTTGAAATGGATGAACGGAAACGCGACTAATGCCGAAGAGGTACTCAGTCAAGCGATGTTCAAAGCCTTTGAGAAGGTTCAAGATTCTACTAGTGTCATCACTAACTTTAAGGGTTGGTTAACTCGACTGACTTATAATCTCTGTATGGATATACATCGAGAAAATAAGAAGTTCGGCGATAGATCTGAGAGTTGGGAATTAATAGTTGAAAAAGGGGAGGAAGGACTGGTTTCTCTCTCCGATAGTCCTGAAAGCATCGTTTTGCGTGGGGAATTAGCAATCATCATCCAATGTGCAATTGAAGATTTGCCGCCCAAACTGCGCGAACCATTTCTCCTATACTTCATTGAGGAGAAATCCTATCAGGAAATAGCACAAAAGCTAAATATAGCCTACGACAACCTGCGCAAACGTATTGCACAGGCGCAAATAATTCTGCAAAAGTCTTTGACAAAGTATTTGTCAGGCTTGGACAATTCTCTCTTAAATTTCTCCGAGTCACTGGATAAAAAAGGAGAACCAGGAGTGGGAAGTTTTTACTCCGATGAAATAATTACAACTTCCCAAGAAATAACTCCATCCCCCCAAGAAAAGGAGGGTTTTGATTGTTCATTTAATTATCAAGTAGACGCAATATGTTTAGAAACACTTTCTCATACTTGGTACCAATCACCCACTCCTCTGGGGTGGAGTTGAATGTTCACCTAAACTTAACAGAAAAGCTAACCAGACAAGAGCAGAAGCTCAACAGATTAAGTCAATATGTGGAGCAGTATCCCTCTGGCTGGAAGAAACGCTTGGAATTAGCTAATCTCCTGTCAGTAATGGGTAACTGGGATGGGGCGGTTGAGGAGTATCGCCAAGTCATTCAGCGGCAACCTCAATTAATCGATGTCTGGTTGAAATTGGGGAAACTATTGCAGCTAATGGGGAGGGAAGCTGAGGCGATCGCAGTTTATCAAAATGCCTTACCATTGTCTGACAATGAAGCGACAGCACAATATATCAACGGCGCGATGTCTACGACGGGCTGCGCCTACGCACTTTGTCAAGGTGACAGTAAAAAAGCTATTACTGCATTGGAAACAGCGACTAACCTACAACCAGACAACGCAGCTTACTGGCTGGTTTTGGGACAATTGCAGATGGGGAGAGAGAATCCTGTTGGGGCTTTATCAGCCTTTGACATGATTTTGTCACTCAACCCCGATGATATTGTCGCCTTAATTCATAGCTATGATGCGCTAATGGCAGTGGGGCATCTTCAGGAAGCACAGCGACGGCTGGATAAATTGATAGTATTAGCTCCTGATGATTTCCGGGTAATTCAACGACAGTTGCATCTGCGTTGTGCGATGAGATTGGTATCTGGGAAGGAGGGAAAAGAAACGAAAAAGATGATTACCTCTGCTCTGCGACAGTATCCTCATGGCGCTGAGGCTCACAAATCTCTGGCATATTATCACCTTTTCCGAGGAGATTGGCCTGAAGGTGTGGAGGTGTTAGCAGAATTTACCGCACAACACCCGAATCATCCTCATGGTTGGTATTACTATGGGCGGTGCTTATTTGAGACGGGGGAATATGAGAAGGCGGCGGAAATGATGGGGAAAGCTTATCATCTTTATCCTGATGAGTGTGAAATTTATCGGGGTTTGTGTGAGATTTTGTCGGTGCAACCTCTCCCCCTGCCCCTCTCCTGCGTTAGCGAAGCGGCACGAAGTGCGGAGAGGGGAGTTAGAGATGAGGGGAGGGGAGTTAAAGATGATGAGAGGGGAGTTAGAGATGATGAGAGGGGAGTTAGAGGTGAAGGGAGGAGAGTTAAAGATGATGAGAGGGGAGTTAGAGATGATGAGAGGAGAGTTAGAGATGATGAGGGGGGAGTTAGAGGTGATGAGAGTAAGATGAATCTTGCTTCCATAGTGGAAGAGATGCTTGAGCGGTTTCCTCAACGCTGGAGTGTTTGGGCGACTGCGGGGCGAGTGTTGGTGCAATCCTTGAAAGAGGTTGAAAGGGGGTGTCAGGTTTCTGAAGAGGGGACAAAACTACAGCCTCAGTTAGCCGATGCTTGGTTTTGTCATGGCAGGGTGTTGGCTTTGGCTCTTAAACATCAGGAAGCGGTGGAGGCGTTGGAGAAAGGATGGCATATTTTACCAGGAGGAAATTATCTGCAATCAGTACCTGCGGCGGTTTGGTTAGGGGAGAGTTACCGAGAGCTGAGGGATGATGGGGCTAGTAAGGGATGGTGGGAAGCGGCTTGTGAGGGAAGTCAGAAATTGAGGGCGTTTAATCCGACTATGGCTGATTACTGGTTAGGGAGAGCCTTGGTGGGGTTGGGGGATAAGTTGGGGGCGATAGAGGCTTATGAGAGTGCTTTGAGTCAGGAGTTGTTGTATCCGACTCGTGGGGAAGTTGAAAAAAATATCCGGCGGCTGAAAGATAGGAGGTATAAGGGTTATGGGGGTTGAGGGTGGATTTTGGGGAGAAAATTTGCCTGTAAGTCGAAAAATTCCGAAATTGGGGTTGGCAAACGTCTAATAAGTGTAAGCGGAAAAAACTACTCCACCGGGGAGTTCACACGAGGTAAAACTGGAGCTAATGGCGAGCGAGCTTGGGCTTTCCAGAGGCCAAAAGTGATGGGGAAGTAGTCAAATAAATCATAGTACCTTCTTTGGCTACCGAGTGGAGTTAAATACCCCTATTTTAGGGAGGCTTATATTGCGTTTAATTTCTCGTGTTGTTTTGTTCTTGACTTTTTCTTCAGGAGAATGTGAATGAAGATTCCACAAATTTTTCAGAAACTAATTGCTCTGGTTGCCGTGGTAGCTCTTGCCTTTGGGTTTGCGGCTCCATCTGCCTCAGCAGCTACCATTTTTAATGCTCCCTATGGTGCATCAATTTTTGTCCAATATTATTCGCAACTCGAAATTGGTACCACTGTATACGATCAGCCGACTAACACAGTGACCCTCTTGTGCAATAACAGGTTCGGTTCGGGTGCAGGTTCAGAGTGGAAAGGCACTTGTCTTCAGTCGCAACAATTAGGTCCGTCGGAGAATTTCCTTATCCAAGGATATTCCAAGCCATCAGGTCCTGGTGGCACCTGTTGGACAAAAGCCGATATGTCTGCCATTGAAGTCCCTTCTCCGAATCCTGGAAATAATCGTTACCTTACCACTCTGTATAGCAAATTTGGGACTACCTTGGCTCAATTGATTTTGGACGGACGGGGTTTGGTGTTCCAAGGAGAGGGAGAGACTGCTAAACCCCCATTTCGAGTGTGCCCGTAATTGAAGCTTGGAATTTGACAGTGCGATCTACTTAATATTAAAGGGTGCGTTATATTTCATTAACGCACCTCTTCTTAGGGAGAACATAATGAATATTCCACAAGTTTTTCAGAAACTAATTACTCTCGTTGTTGTAGTGGCTCTTGTCTTTGGGTTTGGGGCCCCGTCTGCCTCAGCAGCTCACCTTTTTAAGGCTCCCCTCGGTGCAAAAGCTAATGTCCAGTATTTTGTGGCTAATGAAGTTGGCATCACTATCTATGATGCAGCATCACGTAAGACCGTCCTTTGGTGCAATAACTACTACAATGATGGTGCAGGTATAGAATGGAACAGCACCTGTAAAAGCCAGGAAGCATTGGACGCATCTGAGAGCTACGTGGTTCAAGGATTTTCCAAGTCTACCAGTCCTAATAGTGAAACCTGTTGGACACCAGTTGAGAAGATTCTCTATCAAGACTTTCCTTCGATTCCTGAAAATAACCGTTCCCTTGTCCCTTCTCTGATTCCTGGAAATAACCATTACATTATCAACATGTACGGGAGTACAGGAATTCATGTGGCTCAAATGACTTTGGACGGATTGAATTTGGGATTTGAAGGTGAAACCAATCCTAATCACAAACAACTTCCTCGTCCTCTTTGCCGCCAATTGAAGAATAGCAGTTCTTGCCACTAAACAAAACTCCATTTCAAGTTGAAACGTGAATTGGGGTTCCGCTTTTGTTTATGGGAGTACAATTGCTTATGAAATATCTCCACATACTCTTAGGTGACCGTCAATGAGATTATTGTTTTGGCAAGATCTGGGAATTTAAGAAGGGGGATCTGTTAAAATTTGTTCAGATAAACAGTCTACTTTATAGCCATAGTTGTCACCCCGTCAGGGGGAGAAGGGCGATACGCTTTGGGGATTTGAAAGGGCGATCGCTTTTTTTGTAGGGAGAAGGGCAATTCGCCTTTTATTTACAGGATGTCGCTCCTATTTTTTAGTGCGATTGCCAACGGCCGCAGCGAAGCCAATCGCAGTTACAAATAATAGAAAAACCCAGTTGCCATCCTACAGCTTAACTGAGGGATCTCTACGACGGGGTACGCCTACACCTTCTGTTACCGTTATGCCATTTTTCCAAAGCTCATACTCACTCAAATCAATATCTTCATTCCACACAATCCCGTAGCCCCCTTGCTCAACCTTAAAATTCTTGAAAAAAGCAGGTTGACGAAGTGGAGCAAACATAGGATTTTCTAAAAGATGGACAATATCATATTGCTTGACTTCGTGATTGGTGAATTCAATCACCAAGGTGCGATCGTTAATTGCTTCTGCTTGGCGAATTCGAGGGCATTTCATACTATTTTTACTCTATTTAAGTATTCATTCTTCTAATTGCTGAAGGAGAAGGATATTTTCTCTTATCAATAAGTAATTGACGTTCTAATAAACGAGGTCGATCGTTAAATCCTAAAATCCTAGCAGTTACTTGCCCTATATTTGTCAGAGGTTCAATTGTAGAATCATTCAGTTTAAAATGTTCTCCCCAATTATCCCAACGAGGATGATAAAAGCGATAAAATTCCTTTTTGCCTAAAATGATTGAACCGATATCACTTCCCTTAAAACGATTACAATAGACACAACAATAAGCTAAATTATCTATATTTGATGAGCCACCATGTTTGATACTAATAACATGATCGATAGCGCATCCAAGAATGGTATCATGTTCAGCAATCAGACAATATTCACATAAATAATCCGCTCTTTTGGCAACTAAACGGCGAAGTTCTTGATTCAAATAAGGACGCTCCATAATTTAATTTTAAGCCTCCTCTTTCACAAAATCATAAGCACGAGCTTTTGCTAATCTTAATAAATGTTCTAAGATTAGATAATGATCTAATTCAGATTTTTCCTCTGAAGAAAGCCCCTCATTTTTCTCACGAAAAATCAAATCAGCTACTCTTTCTTTTACTGTTTCTGATACTTGAAATTCAATTAAACTTTGAGATGTTATACCAGCAGCAAGAAAGTTGATTATTTCCTCATAAGCTGGATTAATGCTAATTGATGTTTTCATCAAAGTCCTCGCGCCGTGAAAACCACTCTCAATTATAGTACAATTACGAGCTATTAGTGCGATCTCCTATCTTTTTGGTTGGCTTGATTGCTGTAGCTACGCCCGTCGTAGACATCGCGCCTCCGATCCTACAGGAATTGCGAGAGCGTTGCGCTGACTTGTCAGTTCGCTATAGGGCTTCGCGATCAGATGTCTGAGAGTCAATAGACTTCTTGCATAAATCCCGGAAGGGTGAAGCATTTGCGGATAAAACCATTGATTTTCTCCATAAATCCGGGCGCAAATGCTAGGCTAACGCCAAGCTGCGCTAACACCCCTACACCTAAATATCGACTTTTGCAATTGGAGGCTTAGTATGGGTATTTTGGCGATTCGAGCAGATGAGAGAGTCAAGAATGTTCACTTTACAGAAGATACAATTAGTGTCGATTTGATAGATGGACGAACGATTACTGTGCCCCTAGTATGGTATCCAAGGCTCCTTGCCGCAACACCGCAACAACGGGCAAAGTGGGAAGTTTGTGGTGGCGGCTACGGTATCCATTGGGAAGAAATTGATGAGGATCTCAGCACAGAGGGAATGCTACGGGGTTCACCTGCTCCTAAAAGCCTAAAATCTTGATTTTTCTAGTACAATCGCTTGATCTTGTAGGGTGAGTTAACAAAGTGTAACGCACCATCCGTATCATTATCATTAAATTGGGTGGGTTACGCTGTTGCTAACCCACCCAACGTTTTATTGCGATTACGGATCTTGTAATGCGTAGACGTAGCCCGTCGTAGACATCGCTTTTTTTAGGGGAAATTGGGGAGTGCGATCGCTTCGCCCGTCAGAGGCATCGCTTTTTTGTGGGGAGAAGGTGCGATCGCTTTTTTTTACCGGAGTGCGATCGCTTATCTTTACTCAGAAAGTGCGATCGCCTTTGTATTTACGGGAGTGCGTAGGCGTAGCCCGTCGCAGACATCGCATTAAGGATGTAGGAAGAGCAATTGTTTTGGGAAAATCTGGGAATTTGGTAAGGGGGATCTGTTAAAATTTGTTTAGATAAACAAGAATAAATGTAAAAGCCATGAAAATCAAAGCCATTATTTATCCTGCTGAAGAAGGGGGTTATTGGGCTGAAGTACCTGCTCTTCCCGGTTGTATAACAGAAGGAGATACAATGGAAGAATTGGTCAATAACCTTCAAGATGCCATACAAGGCTGGTTAGAAGTAGCGAATGAAATCCAAAAACCAGATCCTATCTCACAAGTTATTGAAATTGCCGTATGAAATCAATCTCAGGGAAAAAACTGTGTAAAATTGTGGAAAGAAAAGGCTGGATTCTCAAAAAAATTACAGGAAGTCACCACATTTATTAAAAACCTAATGAAAATAAAATTATCTCTATTCCCGTACATCGAAATCAAGATTTAAAACTGGGAACTTTAAAATCAATAATGAAAATAGCCGAACTATTGGAAGATGATTTGTAATAAAATTGGTGTTTGCGGTTAATGGCGATTCCCGATCAATACAGAAATTCAATTAAACTTTGAGTGCGATCGCCCGATCTTGTAGGGTGCGTTACACTTCGTTAACGCACCATCGGTATCATTATCATTAAATTGGGTGGGTTATGCTGTTGCTAACTCACCCAACGTTTTATTGCGATTACGGATCTTGTAATGCTTAGGCGTAGCTCGTCGTAGACATCCCTTTTTGTTTGATTTATTTACGGGAGAGCGATCGCCTAAATAAAAGTGGCGATCGCGATTTAAGTTTCTGGTTCATCACCCAAGAGTTGATCTATACTTTGAAGTGTTTGTTGAGAACAACGACGCACGCGATGAATACGGACAATTCCTTGCTCTTGCTCAACTATTTCACTCACAGTAAATAAAATATTGAATTGCTTTTTATAGAGAAGTTGGCGTACCTCTATTCCCATATACTCACTTTCGATAGCCAAAGCACAACGCCTAGGAAAGTTTTCCAGGGTCAACATAATTTCATAACATCCTCTTACCCAGCGATAAGCGTTTTCCAGTCAATCCTCCTTGAGCCAAAGAAAAATACCTTCTATATCGGCTACCGCAGTAGGAGATATTTCAATCTGGTAGGCCATATTTTTCCCGAAGTTCTGCAAATGCTTGCTTTAAAGGTATCCCTTTTCCTTGCTCAAATTCTGCAATACTTTTACGGATACCCACAATAGACTCCAGTAACTCAATCCGATCCAGAAGTTGCTGATAGCCTTCAGCATCTTGAACAACAGCAGTAGCTTTGCCATTAACAGTCAGAAGCATTGGTGCTTTAGTTTCTTTGAGTCTTACCAGAAAAGCTTTCGCACCCCGCTGGAAATCTGAGAGAGGATAGATGTCGCTCAAATTGAGCATAATATTTTCAATAAATTACTTGATAATTTCATGCTAACAGTTGGCAATTGTTTTGTCTAGTGTAGTACGGCAGAAGTTTCTCACCAGTTTCAGAGGCTTGATAGTGGTTTTTTCTCCCCTGCTCCCTGCTCAAGAAGCTCAAGATCTCGCAACTGATGGGAAATTTGCTGCCCATCTGCACTAGGGCGATCGCCTTTTTTGTGGGAAGAGGTGCTACAGCTACGCCCGTCGTAGACATCGCGCCTCCGCGCCTAGAGGAATTGCGATCGCCTACAATAGCATCATGACAGTCCAACCAAGGGAGATCCAGCGTTATATGACTCGCGATCGCAACGCCAGCCAAGGATTGGTCATTATCGACTTTATTTCTACAGTTATAGCGCTGCGCACTGGTGTATTTACACATTTAGACATGGATGGTTGATCGGGAGGTTGTTAGATCATTTATAAGGATAAACAAGAGCGAGCGAGCCATGACACAAACACTAATTAAGCCAACGGACCAACGGTTCATCCACTCAGAAGTGAGCTGGGAACAATTTCAATTAATCCAGGAAGCATTCTCAGACTCCCCTGGTATCCGACTGTTCTATTACCAGGGGGAGGTAGAAATCTTGGCAGTTTCAGAAGACCACGAAGCCTTCAGCCGTTTTATCGGCATCCTAATAGTTGAGTACTTTGTGGACAAAGGGATTGAATTCTTCCCCAAAGGTAGCTTCACCCAAGAAAAGAAGGGGGTAGCTTCAGCTCAAGCTGATGAGTCTTTCTCGATTGGTAGGCAAGGGAAAACCCCGGACTTATCCATTGAGGTGGTCTTCACCAGCGGCACTCTTGCCAAACTGAAGCGCTATCAGGAGTTGGGAGTACCGGAAGTCTGGTTTTGGGAAGATGGGCTGTTTACCCTTCATCACCTCAGAGAGTCCGGTTACGAACGGATTTACAAGAGCGAAGTTTTACCGGACTTGGATCTGGACTTGCTCTCCCGGTGCCTGCTGATGGCTTCTAGGCTTGAGGCTGTGAGGGAGTTTCGGCGGGGAATTGCTTGATTGACTTGCAATTAGTAAATTTAAACGATATTCGCAGATCTGCAAAGATTTACTTCTTGATCCTCCTCTGACAGGATGGGGGGATGGGAAAAGCAGGCGAAGCACTCAGACAAGTTTCGGATTTGACACAGAATTGCGATCGCCACTAACATTTCGGGTAACTTAGAATTAATTTCCGGGGATTTCTCGTAATTTTCCGTGTCTCATATCATGTGCTAGCGATCGCAATTATCGGCGATCGGTTTACCTTGGTTAGAGAATCGGCGGTTGGTGGTGGATCGGAAAGCGGGAATCCTAACTTTAGGGGAAGAGTGAAGTGAATTGCGATCGCTCTTGTCAATTTCAGATAATTTAGACAGGCGATCGCGTACTTCCTGTTTATTCCATAGACTTTTGATCGAGAATCCCGCTAACCATTCTCGCGGTTGCTATATAAATCAAGGTGTTGCTCAAAATGTTAATAGCCATTAGCAGCCCTAACCAGATAACTAGTGCAGGTGGGCAGAAATAACCCATCAGTTGTAAGCAGGGGAGCAGGGGGGCAGGGGGC
>NZ_JAMZMM010000665.1 GCF_024178385.1 Limnofasciculus baicalensis BBK-W-15
CTTCTCCCCCTTACCCCTATGTCATTGTTACAAAAACTGGACAGCAAAAAAAAACAACCCCAAGGAAAAAAGAAAGATCGCCGAAACCTTTGGTTTGAAAAAGGAATGGCAATTGTAGCATCAGCGAACCTGTTTCTAGTGGTATTTGATTTAAGCTACATCCCCTTACGAGATTTCTGGCTTCAGCGCAAAATCCAGGTTTTTAGCTTTAAGATTGGTCCAATTGTGTCAAAAGGCTTTCCTGTCCCGATTCCCATTCCCAATATCACTCCATTTTATGACCCCATTAAAGGAATTGAACCTTATCGAGATACCGATCAGTATTTGGAAAAGGTTGTCCAATTGCAAAATCATCTGATCGAACCAGGATTGCGATCGAAAGAGGTAGCAGGAATCCTTGAAGATTTGCGCCGCCGCAGTGGAGAAATGATCAATACCAATCCATTTCTGGTTGCTAATAAGACGGGTACGATGGAAAAAATTAAAAACAAGATGCGTCAGCATGTTACGACATCAGAGGATTCGGCAAAAGAGTCATTTATGCAGTTTTGGAGCGGAGGAAATTTATCTAAAAATCCCGTAGAAGAACTTAATTTTTTTAACAAAGAGATTCGTCCTTTAATTGAAACAAACTACTTTCGTCCTATTGGAGAAAATGGTGAATTTGTAGACCTATTTGGGCTAATTGACTTCCCATTTTTTATCTTATTTGGTATAGAGTTTCTTGGACGTACCTGGTCTCTGGGTCGCCGTCACACGGGTGTGAGTTGGCTTGATGCCATGCTGTGGCGCTGGTACGATCTCTTTCTCCTAATCCCAATCTGCCGCTGGTTGCGTATTATTCCTGTAATAATTCGCTTAGATCAATCAAAGTTAATCGATCTCAGCGCTATTCAAAAGCAAATCCGTCAGGGATTTGTTGCCGAAATCGCTGGCGATATGACTCAAGTAATTGTAATTCGAGTGATTAACGAGGCGCAAGACTCAATTCGTCGCGGAGAAATTGCCAATTGGCTATCCCAACGGGATGCTCGTCCCTATATCGATCTTAATAATACCGATGAAGTCGCAACACTAACTAAGATTGGAGTGCAGCTAACTGTTTATAAGGTTCTTCCTGAAATCAGAGGTGATGTAGAAGCATTACTTAAACATCACTTGGAAAAGATTCTCAAGCAGTCCCAAGTGTATCAGGGATTGGAGCAAGTACCAGGTGTGGGAGAACTAAGAAATCAGCTAACAGAAAACCTCGTCAAACAAATTACTCAGACTATTTATGACGGTGTTAATATGGCAATTGAAGAAGATACAGTGGGAGAAGAACTATTTCAACGCCTAATTAAACACCTGATGGAAGCTTATGGCTCCCAGCTACAGGCAAAGCAGACATTAGAAGACGTTCAATCCCTAATCACGGATTTTTTAGAAGAAGTTAAAGTGAATTACGTTGAGCGTTTGTCCGAGGAAGATTTAGAGGAAATTCTCGACCAGACGAGAGCAATTGGTCAAATAAAAAGTACTTGATCTAAGTTTTGAGTTTTGAGTTTTGAGTTAATATTGAGAACTGAGAACTCAAAACTCTCCCCATCCCCCCATCCCCTCATTTCC
>NZ_JAMZMM010000666.1 GCF_024178385.1 Limnofasciculus baicalensis BBK-W-15
ATCTTGCTCCCCTCTCCTCTTAGGGGAGGGGCTGGGGGAGGGGTGAGACAATGGTTTTAACCACTGTCGGGTTATTGCAATTGGTGTCAATAAGCCTGAAAAAGCTTGATTTTGGGTGACGATAACAACGAAAGATCAAGGGTTGTAGCTGTTTATTGAAAATGGTGCAAGATCTGAGTATTAGCCATTAGCCATTGCCCATTCCCCATTAATTTTCTAAGCTTGACTCCTCAATCGCCTTCCGATAACGTATTTTTAGAATCACACCCAAAGTTACCTGCTTCATCAACCAATACAATACTGTCAAAACTATAAATGTAACAAACATCACGAATAATGGACGTTTAGCCGTTAAATCATCAATTATTGTTCTAGCCAAATCGTCGGGTTGAGTAACTAAATCCCAACTATTGAAGCGGAGGAAACGTCCTAAATAAATACCAACAGCACATAGGGCGTGAGTGGCTAACTCAGCAGGTAGAATCCATTGACTCATCTTTTGCTGTTTTAAATAATATTCCTGATTAATTAAAGATAAGATATAAGCTTCAAACCCAATCAGAATTACACCCAAATGTTGAGGAATCAGCACTAGGGTAACCACCCAAATAGTGTAGCGGGCGCGAATGGCTCCAATTAAGTGAACAATATCTGTGAGTAGATAAGGCGCATTAGGCAAAAAGGCGATAAAAACTACCAAACCCACCCACCAAAAAATAGAACGAGAATTTGATTTTCTGCGAAATAGCCAAAAACTCAATGCCAATGGGATAAAAGCCAAAAATAGATTCCAAGCCATCCAGCCACTATCATGATGCCAAGCAGCCCAGGCTTGCGCAATTAAACCTTCCATAGCTATTTCCTTAGAGAATAATAAATGTCGTGAGTTGGTTTAATAGTGTCACTATCACCAGTATAGCTAGCGGAAGAGGGGGAAGAAGGGAGAGGTGGGATGGGGAGATGACAAAAACCCGGTTTCTCAAAGAAACCGGGTTTTTTCTTCTGTACTTTATCCAACTGAAAACTGCTATATGTGGTGTCACTCATCACAATAGTCTTCGCCGCTTGTGCTAACCTTGTTAAGGTTTCCTAATATTTAATCAAATCTTGACTTTTATCCTGCTTGGATTTACACAAGCTACTCATGATTTGCGGCTAATAGCTAAGGGTTAATGGATAACTTCCTTGTCCACATTAGCGATTAGCTACTAGCCATTCGCCACAAACCATCTGATTATCTGTAGCATGTATTTAGCCAAATTGGATCTGATGCCAGAATGAACTCTCAGAGGATACCTACTTAAGGTGCAGGTAGCTGGCTTCTGCCTCTAGCTGACGAATCAAGGCTTCATCTCCATTTGCTCTAGCGATTTCTAGACGATGCTCCAAGTTCTTTTTCAGGGTATCGACATGGCTGGCAGCAGCTTGACGGGCTTTTTCACGAAGATTTTTGTTCATAACAATCCTTTGAGGTATAAATCCACTTTTTCACCATAACATGAACAGAATTGAAATGGCTAGTGAAAAGTAGTATTTGATACAGAAATTATTAGAAAGGGGGTGAGAAGTGAGAGAGGCAGGGGAGAAGGGGGACAAGGGGAGAAG
>NZ_JAMZMM010000229.1 GCF_024178385.1 Limnofasciculus baicalensis BBK-W-15
AAGCTACCCTGCCCACTCCCTCGTGATACAAGAGAGAACACTAAATCCTATGACCGCCACCGTCAAGAAACTCGTCAACCAACCCTATAAATACGGCTTTATCACCGATATTGAGTCTGATATTATACCCAAAGGACTTAATGAAGATGTCGTGCGGCTAATTTCTGCCAAAAAGAACGAACCGGAATTCATGTTAGAGTTTCGACTAAAGGCTTATCGGCAATGGTTAAAAATGACTGAACCCAATTGGGCACATGTCAAATATCCACCCATTAATTATCAAAATATAATATATTATTCTGCACCCAAACAGCCATCTAAAAAGCTGAATAGTTTGGATGAAGTCGATCCAGCATTGCTGGAAACCTTTGAGAAACTGGGTATATCCCTCTCCGAACAAAAAAGGCTCTCTAACGTGGCCGTGGATGCCATTTTTGATAGCGTCTCAATTGCCACTACATTTAAAGAAAAACTAGGGAAAGAAGGAGTAATCTTCTGTTCCATTTCCGAAGCACTGCAAGAACATCCAGAATTAATCCAGAAATACCTAGGTAGCGTTGTTCCAATCGCAGACAATTACTTCGCCGCCCTCAATGCTGCCGTATTTAGTGACGGCTCCTTTGTTTTCATTCCCAAAGGAGTCAAATGTCCGATGGAATTGTCCACCTACTTCCGAATTAATAACGGAGACACCGGACAATTTGAACGGACATTAATTATTGCCGAAGAAGGAAGTTCAGTCAGTTATTTGGAAGGGTGTACTGCGCCCATGTACGATAGTAACCAACTACACGCAGCAGTAGTAGAATTGGTAGCCTTAGATAACGCCGAAATCAAATACTCCACCGTCCAAAACTGGTACGCCGGAGATGAAAACGGAAAAGGAGGCATCTATAACTTTGTTACCAAACGCGGTTTGTGCAAAGGAATCAATTCCAAAATTTCTTGGACACAAGTAGAAACAGGTTCAGCCATAACCTGGAAATACCCCAGTTGTGTATTAGTAGGCGATAACTCCATCGGCGAATTTTACTCAGTAGCTTTGACTAATAACTGCCAGCAAGCCGACACCGGAACAAAAATGATACATATCGGCAAAAACACCCGGAGTACCATTATTTCCAAAGGAATTTCCGCCAGTCGTTCCCAAAATAGCTATCGTGGACTAGTAAAAATCGGTCCCAAAGCCGCAGGAGCAAGAAACTATTCCCAATGCGACTCCATGTTAATTGGCGATAGCGCCCAAGCCAATACCTTCCCCTACATTCAAGTAGAAAACAATACCGCAAAAGTAGAACACGAAGCATCTACCTCTAAAATAGGAGAAGAGCAACTATTCTACTTTTCCCAGCGCGGTATTTCCGAAGAAAATGCTATCTCCATGATGGTGAGTGGCTTCTGTAAAGACGTATTCAACCAACTCCCCATGGAGTTTGCCGCTGAAGCTGATAAACTACTGAGTTTGAAGTTGGAAGGTGCTGTTGGGTAATAACTTGGCGCACCTCTGTTGTGTTTTTTTTTAACGCAGAGGTTCACAGAGGGATTCACAGAGGTACGCAGAGGGTTTTTGAGGTGATAGAGTTTCAAACTAAAAATAACAGTCTTATATAGACTCTGTGTACCTCTGTGCGAACCTCTGCGTACCTCTGTGTTAAAAAAAATCTCAAGTTTCACGAAGTGGAGAAAAGATGATTAAAGACAATAGTGAAGTGATTTTGTCGGTTCGAGATTTAACGGCGAGTATTGATGGGAATCCTATTCTCAAGGGTGTGAATTTTGAGGTTAAGGCTGGTGAAGTTCACGCGATTATGGGTTTGAATGGTTCGGGAAAAAGTACTTTTTCTAAGGCGTTAGCGGGACATCCGGCTTATGAGGTGACGGGTGGTACTGTTATTTATAAGGGGCAAAATCTGTTGGAAATGGAACCGGAGGAAAGGGCGCTGAATGGGATTTTTCTGGCGTTTCAGTATCCGATGGAAATTCCGGGTGTGAGTAATTTGGATTTCTTGAGGGTGGCTTACAATTCTCGCCGGAAGCATGAGGGATTGGAGGAGATTGATACGTTTGATTTTGAGGATTTGGTACAGGAAAAGCTGGATATTGTGAAGATGGATGCTAGTTTCCTGGAAAGGAGTTTGAATGAGGGGTTTTCGGGCGGGGAGAAGAAGCGGAATGAGATTCTGCAAATGGCTTTACTTGAACCAAGTTTGGCTATTTTGGATGAGACGGATTCGGGGTTGGATATTGATGCTTTGAAGATTGTGGCAAATGGGGTTAATCAGTTAGCTACTCCAGAGAATGGCACGATTTTGATTACTCATTATCAACGTTTGCTCGATTATATTGAACCGGATTATGTCCATGTGATGGCAGCGGGTAGAATTATTCGTACTGGTGGGAAGGAGTTGGCTTTGGAATTGGAATCTCGTGGCTATGATTGGTTGCTGGAAGAGGAAGCTGTCGAGGTGGGTGGTTAATGAATTTACAAGTGTCTGTTAAGCCGGAGATTTCTTATTTCTCGACGCTGTTAGGTGAATGTGTCAAAGCTGCACCTATTGAAAATAATCAGTTGTTAGAATTACGGAATCATGCCGCCGCCATTGCACAGGAATTCGCTATTCCTACCCGTCGGGATGAAGAGTGGCGGTTTACTGATTTGTCTTCTCTGTTAAAGGTGAGTTTTGACGGGATAGGTGTTGCTGAAATACCGGAATTTGATATTGCGCCGTTAATTCTGCCGGAAGCTATTGATAGTCGATTGGTATTTGTGAATGGGGTTTATGCCCCTCACCTTTCATCGGTTTCTAATTTGCCAGAAGGTATATATGTTGGTAATTTAGCTGGATTACCTGCACCATATTCTACGAAGATTTGGAATTATTTGGCAAAGCAACAGGGTGATTCTGAAGTTTTCACTGCCCTGAATACGGCTGGGTTAACGGATATTGCAATAGTTTGGGTATCGAAAAATAATATAGTGGAGACACCCATCCATCTATTATTTATCTCCACAACTCAGGAAGTGCCTTTTATTTGCCAACCTCGCGTTTTAGTGGTAGCTGAGTCAGCTTCTCAAGTTACTCTAGTTGAACATTATGCGGCAAATGTAGAAGGATGTTCCGATATTCCCCTGAATCATCCCTATTTTACTAACCAAGTGACAGAAATTTGGTTAGAGGAAAATGCAATAGTAAATCATACCCGCAATCAACGAGAAGCTGGGGATGGTTTTCATATTGGCAAAACTGCTGTTTCCCAAGCCAGAAATAGCCGCTATACCTGTAATGCCATTAGTTTAGGCGCTAAACTATCTCGCCATAATTTAGAAATATGGCAAACGGGTGAAGCTACCGAAACTATTCTCAACGGTTTGACAATGGTAGGAGGGGAACAGCTAGCAGATACTCATAGTAGTGTCATGCTGAATCATCCCCATGGGATTACCAATCAACTACATAAATGTATTGTAGGCGATCGCGGTCACGGTATCTTCAGCGGTAAGGTATTTGTCCCTAAAGCCGCCCAATTCACTAATGCCGGACAACTTAATCGTAATTTACTATTATCTCCCAAAGCCAGAGTCGATACCAAACCCCAATTGGAAATAACCGCAGATCAAGTAAAATGTTCTCACGGTGCGACTGTCAGTCAACTGGATGCCGAAGAAGTATTTTACTTACAAAGTCGCGGCTTAAAAGAAGCAGATGCCCGTAACCTATTAATCGATGCGTTTGTCGCAGAAATTCTCAATCGCATTCCCATCCCTTCCCTCCGCCAAAGACTTTCTCAATGTACAAATTGTAGAACATCTTAGTTATTTGTTGTTGGTTGTTAGTTATTTGTTGTTGGTTGTTGGCCAATAACAAATGACTAATACTAAAGCATATCCTTCACAGTAACTTTCCTCCGAATTAAACAAATTTCTCAAAACCCTCCGCGTACCTCCCTGAAAACCTCTGCGTACCTCTGCGTTAAAAAAAATATTATTCAGAGCTATCCAGACTTAATATTACCAACGACTAATAACCAGGAAAAACAGCAAATAACCAACTAACAAAAGTCAAAAGTTACATATCAAAAGTCAAAAACTACCTATAATAACTAATTACCCATTCCCTAAACAAACAACAAACAACAAACAACAAACAATATGACTATCACCCAAGAAAAAACCATCGCCGCCAAAGTACGTTCCGATTTCCCAATTTTGCATCAGGATATACATGGAAAACCCCTAATTTACTTCGATAATGCTGCTACCTCTCAAAAACCTATAGCAGTTTTAGACGCTTTACGCGACTATTACGAACAAGATAATTCTAATGTTCACCGAGGCATTCATAGCCTCAGCGTCAGGGCAACAGAAGGCTATGAAGGGGCAAGAGACAAAGTTGCTAAGTTTGTTAATGCAGCATCGCGCCAAGAAATTGTCTTTACTCGTAATGCGTCGGAAGCAATTAATTTAATTGCTTATAGTTGGGGATTGAGTACCTTGCAGCAAGGTGATGAAATTATCCTCTCTGTAATGGAACATCATAGTAATATTGTCCCGTGGCAGATTGTGGCCCAGAAAACGGGGGCAGTGTTAAAGTATGTAGAATTGACGGAAACAGAGGAGTTTGATTTAGAACAGTTTAATTCAATTATTTCCAATAAAACTAAATTAGTCAGTGTAGTGCATGTTTCTAATACATTGGGTTGTATTAATCCAGTAGAAGAGATAATTGCGATCGCACATCAATATGGTGCTAAGGTTCTAATTGATGCTTGCCAATCTGCACCACATATCCCACTAGATGTCCAGGCGATGGACTGTGATTGGTTAGTCGCATCAGGGCATAAAATGTGTGCCCCAACAGGGATTGGTTTTCTCTATGGCAAACTAGACTTACTCTTGGCAATGCCTCCATTTTTAGGGGGTGGGGAGATGATTGCTGATGTATTTCTCGATTATTCTACCTATGCCGAATTACCCCACAAATTTGAAGCAGGGACACCAGCCATAGGGGAAGCGATCGCAATTGGTGCAGCGATAGACTATCTTACTAGTGTGGGAATGGATAATATCCACACCTATGAGGAAGAATTAACGGCTTATTTGTTTAAGCAATTACGCGGTATTCCTAACCTGAGAACTTATGGTCCCCAACCGACAGCCGATGGCAAAGGTAGGGCGGCATTAGCTGCCTTTACAGTTGAGGGATTAGATGCTAGCGATTTAGCGACAATGTTAGATCAAGAAGGGATTGCGATTCGTTCCGGACATCATTGTACTCAACCTTTACATCGAATTTTAGGGGTGTCGGGTACGGCGCGGGCGAGTTTGTATTTCTATAATACTACCGAAGAGATTGATGGGTTTATTGTGGGGTTGAAGGAGACGATTGATTTTTTTAGGAGTGTGATGGAGTAGAGGCTATTTGCTATGGGAATAATGTATTTTTGTAACGCAGAGAGGCGCAGAGGGTTGCGCTCCAGGTAGCCGAGCTGATAGAGTGTGATGGGGTAAAACTCGGGTGGGTATTGCCTACCCTGCTTTCTAGTAATATTGATTATCTTTCTTGTGCAAGGAGGTTTAAAAGGTGATGGAACAAATGTTAATTTACTTGGATAAAATATTCCGCAGAATTCCCTGGCTAAAGTACTATGAAATTAAAGCAAGATATTCCAGTTTTGATGCTGAACAGTTTTATCTAAAGACAAGCCAGGTTGAATTCCTGGATAGGTATAACATAACAAAAATCAATTACGCCTGTGGTAAGAATTATTTGACTGGATGGTTGAATGTCGATTGCTACGATGAAAGACACTACAAGAAGGAACGTAAAGAATGTATCTATTATAGAGTCAATCTAATTACCAAACACCCTTTTCCAGATAATTGTTTTGAATTTGGTTTTGCGGAAGATTTTTTAGAGCATATTCAACAGGATGATTCAATTATTTTTCTAGCTGAGTGCTATCGTACCTTAAAGCCAGATGGTTTACTCCGATTGTCCTTTCCAGGTTTAGAGGGAGTTCTCAAAAAACATTATAATGAAATAAATTATAAAACTTTTCTCAAGGCGAAGCAGGAGGCTTTCACGATATGGGATCATTTACATTTCTATTCTAGAGATGAACTGAAATTAGTAGCAGAACATATTGGCTACAGAGAAGTCAATTTTGTGGAGCATGGTGTTTCAAAATTTCCTGAACTTAATAGTTTGGATACCCGGAAGGATCAAATTGGTTTAAATACATACGTGGAGTTAAGAAAGTAAGTTATATGAGTAGAATGAGGATGACTCACCTTTTAATTTTGTCAAAGGTATCCAACTGAGATCTTGCGCCAATCTGAAGCTAAGTCGTCTATCAGTTATTTTTGCCATACTCCATTAACTACCTGAGTTTACATACCGTTGATTAGCCCTCATCAATAGTTTCAGTGAGCATCGCCGTCTCTCCATAGCCGCTAAGATCTTCATTCTCCTCTGCCACCACTGGTTTCTGGTATTGCCAATCTTCCGCTGGAGCTGTCTCACCCTCATAGTCATTATTCCCCTCAGTATACTGAATCTCCGGCGCGATCGCTTCCCCTTCTGCACTTTCAATAAAAATAGTCGGCCCTTCCTCTAAAAGTGCTTCATCCTCCGGATAAGATGTTAGAGTTGGCAGTACTAAAGACTCCTTGTAAGTCTGAAACTCTGCCAGAGAAAATAAGGCTCGACTGCGGATAGCAAAGTTATGACTCTCTTTATCTAATTGCGCTTCAAACAGACAAGTATTGCTCAAATTAGCGCCAGTTAGATTAGCTCCTCTGAGATCCGCACCAGACAAATCTGCCCCTTCTAAATTAGCACCATAAAGATCCGCGTGGGCAAGATTAGCACCATTAAGCTTTGCCCAAATAAAATTAGCACCTTGGAGATTAGCATTAGTTAAATTAATCCCAATTAACTCAGCGGCAGATAAATTAGCCTGTGCTAGATTTCCTTCTGCTAACATGACTCGATTTAGACAAGCTCTTGCCAAATTAAGGTGACTAAAACTATGTCGTACCCGTTGCCAAAAGGTGGTAGGAGAAAGTACACTGGTTCTCCCGATAAAAGTTAATAACTGATCCGGATCGAAGTCTTGAGGTAAATCTGGATTCCCACAAGGCCAAAATGGAACCCTTGCCTCTTTTACTGCCGCACAAAGTAATAAAAACACGTTAATACCAACCGTGGCATCAATTTGTAAGGCATTTAAAGGATTTTGTAAATCCCTGAATTTGTGATATGCTTGGGTGACAATCCCTTCATCCAGCCAACGTCCCTGACACCATCCTCGATAAAAAAGATAGAGACGTTTAGACAAAACTCGAAAGGAAAAAATATCGGGATTGCGATTTTGTTCCCGTCGCAAACCTTCGATAACTAGTTCTTCTATTTGATGAGATAAGATCCCATATCCTAGCAATTTATAAATATATTCAGCGAAATCAACTCCTGATTTAATCCCAAAGTTGATTTCACCATATTTATCTGAAACTTGCTGAGTTAAAGCCTTAAGGAGGCGGGTAATTTCTTGAGATCCGAGGTATTCTCCCAGGCTGACATGAGAGAATTCAGTGACGCAGGTGATCGGTGAGAGGGCAGTAGGAAGTAGGGACTGGGTACTAGGGACTAGGGTAGAAGAATTTACCAGCCCTCGATCCCTAGCCTCTAGCCCCTTTTCTTGCCTCTTAGCTTTTACCTCATCAGAGGAGAAGAATAAAGCTGGGAGGGGATATTTAAGGGTATTAGAAGAGGCAAGAGGCAATATGTCAGAGGTAAGGGGTGTACTACAATGACCAGTTTGGAGAATAGTCAGTGCAGCGGATTGCATCAGGTGGCGTAATTCTTGAGGATGACGATTTTCTAAAAGATTTGCGATCGCCTCGGTAGATCGGCTAGCATGGGCAAGACCTTCCCGAATTAACTCTGCCAAGGGACTGCTATTTGGGGCAGATTCTCCTAACAGCCAACGGCAAATTCGATCGTAGATTTCAAATTTTGCCTGGGTTGCTCTGGATTGAAAAATGCTTTCATCTACCCGAGCATCTCGATGTAAAATGCCTAGTAGATAAAGTATTAAGGGACGAGAAATTAGAGTATAAAGTTCTTTATTTGGCGATTGTTTCTGAAATATACCCCCATGTTTCAAAAAGGTAAAATAGCTCTGAGCGATAGATTTTGATTGGAGTTTCGCCCAATTCTGGAACCATTGTCGAAATTCATCCTGTGCCATCGGTGCGATCGCAATTCGCCGCAATTGGTTCGATAATGGCAGGGTACTCTTTTGTCGATAATCTTTGGTTAATAAACCATCCAGAGTGCCAGAGCGACTGGTAAGTAAGATTTTGTAGTGAGCTATCCCAGTTGCTCCTACCTTTTGGCGTTGAAATCGCATCACCTGCTCGATAAAAGCAAAAAGATGACGATCGGTTGGGGGGGAGGGGGGTAGTTCATTAAGACCATCTAGGATTAGTAGTAGAGGTGGTGAATTAATGGAAAGCCAGCCATCCGTATCAGTGAAGCGTGCTAGAGGGAAAGCCGTGGCTAGAGTTTGCTCCAATGTTTGACCTAATGTCACATCTCGCAGCCGAATCAGTACTGGCATCCAGTTGGGATAAAGTTCTCCAGCGACGCGGTTGGCTAACATTTGGCAGAAACTAGTCTTTCCATATCCAGCATCAGCTTCGATCAGTGCGATGGTAGTCTTATCATTCAACTGCGATATCGCCCATTCCATCAAATCGACAGTCGTCAAGGCTTTGGCAGGTGAGATATTGTCAGCTTGTCCTTTTACCTCTTCAGACAAAACCCTTCCTTTAAGCGGAATATATAAATCTTTGAGTGAAAATGGCTCTCCAAATAAGGGTTCACTTAAAGCAATTGATAATCCCGCTCGATAGTATTCCCGTTCGAGATCTAGTGGTAAGGTTGAGGGAGGGTATTCTAAGTCTTCAGAATGCTGTTCTTCAGCAGAAGTATCTCGCCAAGTGGTTAAATTACCTAGCCGGACAAACTTTTGGAGCTGGGCTAAGGGCAAAGAATTCTCGGCAATGACAGCAAGTAAATGACCAGATAGTCCATTACTTAAGCGTTGCGTCAGTAATTTAGCTTCCGTTTCTTCAGCCCCATTTGCCACAAAATGCGCGATCGCGATATTATTCATCTGCTGAACTAAAAACGACTCAGCGACGAGGGTAAGCGCTTGTTCGGCTTGAGAGTCAGTCAGTCTTCCTGGCCGTAATGTTTTAATTAGAGCAACGAGTTGGGGATCGGCTAGAATTTCCTCAGTATCTTGAGTAGCTGGTACTATCGCTCGGTTGAGCCAAGGTCTTCTTAATTGAGATTCTTGTTCTAAAATCCCTTGTAAGGCATTAAGATAAGCAACTTGAAAGGTGAGCCAAGTTCCTTCATTCCGTCTGAGCGGCTTTTTGCGACTCAAAATCCGCAGGAGTCCTACCGTCAACTGAGAGAGAATCGGGATTAGTGGCAATCCAACCACTAAAGGCAATTCCAACACCTCCGCGAGCGAACTAATGTCAAAAGGGGTGAGGCTTTTGACTTCCATGTCTTGAGCAATGCGAAAGGCAATACCCGCAATTTGACCATTGGGATATCCTAGTTGAGTAAAGTTATTGACCGTTTGTTCTACAGTACCGTGTTCGCGAGGAGCGATCGCTCCTAACCCATTGATCTTGTGTTCTGCTAGCCAATGCCGAATACTTAAGCTCATGCCACCTCAATCGCTCTAATCATAATCCGCTTACTGATCCTATTTTGAACCCTATACAATTAAGTGCTATTGGTAAGGGGTGAGAGG
>NZ_JAMZMM010000667.1 GCF_024178385.1 Limnofasciculus baicalensis BBK-W-15
TGGTGCGCGTAGGCATCCAGCGCCGTCTGTTCGCTGTGTCGCAACAACTCGGCAAAGCTCAGGCTGCCGACCTCGCTGCGCAGGACCAGCGTATTGACGAAGCCGCCGATCAGGCCGGCCAGTTCGGGTTGTTCGCGATTGGCGATCGGCGTGCCGATCACGATGTCGTGCTGGCCGCTGTAGCGCGCCAGCAGCGCGGCGAACGCCGCGTGCAAACCCATGAACAGCGTGACGCCATATTGGCGACACACCTGCGCAAACGCGGCACTGCGCGCCGGGTCGAGCACGCGGCTCAGACTGGCGCCGGCAAAGGTTTGTTGCGCCGGACGCGGCTTGTCCAGCGGCAGACTGTGCACCGGCGGCAAGTCGGCCAGTTGCTTGCGCCAGTAGTCGGCGTGGGCTTGCAACACCTCACCCTGCAGCCAGTCGCGCTGCCACACGGCGTAGTCGGCGTAGTGCACCGGCAGTGCCGGCAACGACGCAGGGGCGTTGTCGCACGCCGCCGCATACAGCGCCGCCAGTTCGCCGACCAGCACGTCGAGTGACCAGCCGTCGGTCGCGATATGGTGCTGCGTCAGCAGCAGCACATGATCGTCCTCGGCAAAACGCAGCAGCCGCGCACGCAACGGTCGGCCCTGCGCCAGGACGAACGGTTCGGCCGCTTCGCGATCCCGTGCGGCGGCAAGATGGGCCGAGCGATCACCGGATTCAAACGACTCGACCGGCAAATCGATCGCCGCCGGCAGGATCTGCTGGCTCGGCGTCTCACCGTCGAACACGATCGCCGTGCGCTGGCTCTCGTGACGCTCGACCAGGGCCAGCAAGGCCTGCTGCAGCGCACCGACATCGAGCAGACCGCGCAGCGCATAGGCCAGGCCGATGTGATAGTGCGTGCTGCCACCCTCGAACTGGTCGATGAACCATAACCGCTGCTGGAAGAACGAGGCCGGCAGCCGGCCCTCGCGCGCCACCGGCCGCAACGGCGGCGGCAACGGCAGACCTACCGCACGCGGGATCGCCGCGGCGAAGCTGCGCAAGGTCGGGGCCGCGAACACCGTCTTGAGCGGCACATTCACCGCAAAGGCCCGACGCACGCGGCCGATCAGCCGCATCGCCAGCAACGAATGGCCACCCAGCGCAAAGAAGTTCGCCGTCGCGCTCACCGGCGAGGACAGGCCCAGTACCTCCTGCCACAACCCCGCCAAGGTCACTTCGATAAAACCCGCCGGCGCGACGTACACCTCGCCCGACCCGAAGTCCGGCGCCGGCAACGCGGCACGGTCCACCTTCCCGTTCGGCGTCAGCGGCAACGCCTCCAGCCGCACGAACGCCGCCGGCACCATGTAGTCCGGCAGACGCTCGCGCAAGGCCTCGCGATAGCAAGACTCCTCGACCTCGGCCACTACGTAAGCCACCAGCTGCGCCTCGGCGCGGCCATCCGTGCGCACCATCACCAGCGCATCGCGCACACCGTCCACCGCCAGCAGCGCCGCCTGGATCTCGCCCAGCTCGATACGGAACCCGCGCAGCTTGATCTGCTGGTCGATGCGGCCGAGGAAGTCCAGGTTGCCATCCGGCAGGAAGCGCGCCAGATCCCCCGTGCG
>NZ_JAMZMM010000230.1 GCF_024178385.1 Limnofasciculus baicalensis BBK-W-15
CTTCGTCCCGCAACGCTCTCCAAAACTCAAAACTCTCTTCCTCCACACCCCACACCCACAAGGGGGACAAGGGGGAGAGTTAAAACTCAAAACGGACTTCGTCCCGCTGCGCTAACAAAACTCTCTTGCCCCTAGCCCGAAACTACTTTAATTTCTGTTTAATGAAATTCATCATCTGAGTAACCTGTTTCTTCAATGTCTCAATTTCAGCCTGCATTTTTTCCACTTTGTCGTTAAGGGCTTTAATTTCTGCGGTTGAAGTACCAGATGATTCAGTAGGTGCTGAAGTTGGTGCGGCAAGGGAGGAGATGGGTGCGGTGATGGGGCGTTTTTTCGCCTTCCCCATGGCATCCTTAATGGCATCAAGGAGTTGTTTCTTTTCAAATGGCTTTTCGACAAAAGAAAAATACTCAAAAGGCTCCGGTATTTTCTCTGTTACTTCTTCTCGCCGCCCGGACATCAACACTAAAGGGGTGGATTGAAGCTCCCCACTACTTTGAATTTCCTGAAATACTTCCCAACCACTTTTTTTGGGCAGGAGAAAATCCAGCATAATTAGATTAGGACGTGCTTGTCGAATTAAATTTAGTCCTTCAATACCATCTTTAGCCTCCAACACTTCACAGTTGGCAGGTAACATTTCTTTAACTCTTGTGCGAATGACTTTGCTATCATCAATTACCAGTATTTTTTGACTTGCCACAACTTACTCCTTTCATGAGGTGATTGAGAGAAAAAAAATTAATAAACATCTCCATGAATTAGCTTTTAACCCAGACAGGGCAAGGGTTTGAGATTCTATTTTGGAGATGTATAATAGTGTAAGACAACTATTATTGACTTGAGATCGATAATGAATCTCTGAGTTACCAATATAATGTGAATCCGCTACTGTCGATCAGCCCTTGATTAAGCCCAGCGCCATCATTGCCCCATACCATACGAAGTCTACTATGTCTGTTAAAGGTGATACAAATGATGACCGATACCCTGAATTATTTACTATCTTGAGATTGATCTCGAACTCGACAGAAATCTCCGGCCCTGATTCTAGATTAATCCGATCGGCTCGATCGCTGCAGATTGCCTGATAATAGCATTATCAGGCAATCTGTTGGTTGGTGATGATTCCTGTGGCATTAAGGTTAATGCCCATAATGGAAGTTATTGTCACAAGACTTACCATGCTACATGACAGATAGTTCTAATGTTGTATTAGTAAAGGATAACGCACCCTAGAGATCGAGGTTTTGCGTAAGTTCTTTATAAATTAAATCGGTTAAAATTTCTCAAGAGTACTGCTCCTGTCAATCGCCCGCCAAAATTATATGGATTTGCCTCTTGATATCAACAAATCTACCACGTCTGAGTCCGATGGCTTCTCCCGCCAGAGCGATCGCACAAGTTGGCGCAAAGAAATTGAATCCATCCCTAGCTGGTTGCGCCGCCCCATTGGTAAGGCTAGCGAAATCTCAACCGTACAGCAAATCGTTAAAGCTAGGCAAATTCACACTATTTGTGAAGAGGGGCGCTGCCCTAACCGAGGTGAATGCTATGCCAATCAGACGGCAACTTTTTTATTAATGGGTCCTACATGTACCAGGGCTTGTGCTTTCTGTCAAGTAGATAAAGGTCACTCTCCCATGCCCCTTGACCCAGAAGAACCACAAAAAGTAGCCGAAGCGGTAAAATTATTGGGTTTACGTTATGTAGTGCTAACTTCAGTAGCGAGAGACGATTTGCCAGATGGGGGTGCGAGTTGGTTTGCTAAGACGATGGCGGCAATTCGGCAAGAAAACTCAGAAATACAGATAGAAGTGTTAACTCCTGATTTTTGGGGTGGCAAAAGTGAGGAAAAATCTGCAACAGACTTACAGTATCAGCGGGTAGCAACGGTAGTTGAGGCTAATCCTGCTTGTTATAACCATAATATCGAGACAGTGCGACGATTACAGGGAAGAGTGCGCCGGGGTGCGAAATATGAACGATCGCTAGATGTGCTAAAAATAGTGAAAACCCTTAACCCGACTATTCCTACCAAATCAGGATTAATGTTGGGACATGGAGAAACCGTTGACGAGATAATTGAGGCTATGGTAGATTTGCGTCATGGTGATTGCGATCGCATTACCATCGGTCAATATATGCGTCCTTCCTTAGAACACCTCCCTGTGGTAAAATATTGGACACCTGATGAATTTACCCAATTGGGTGCGATCGCACAAGATATCGGTTTTTCTCATATCCGCTCTGGTCCATTAGTTCGTAGTTCTTATCATGCTGGTAATTAGTTGTTAGTTGTTAGTTGTTTGTTGTTTGTTATTATTTACCAATCAATAACTAATAACTAATATAGCAGTCGCCAGTGCAATTAAGACATCCGAAAACGCCACAACAAAGTCACAGCAGGCATTTCACTTTTGACTTTTGCTGTAACCAATAACCAATAACAAACAACCAATAACCAATAACAAACAACCAATAACCAATAACAAACAACCAATAACCAATAACCAATAACCAAATCAAATAGTCCCTCTAAACAAACCTTGAGGGCGAATTAAAAGCATCAAAACCATCACAACTAAAGCGACAGCTAACTTATATTCCGATCCCAACCAAGGGACACTTAATTCTTGTGCTAAACCAATAATGATAGCACCCAAAATAGCCCCATAAGGATTACCAATACCGCCAAGAATAACAGAGGCAAACATAGGTAAAATTAGAAACCAACCCATATTAGGACGAACAGCAGTAATTAAACCATACATAGCACCACCGAAAGCAGTTAAAGTGCCCGTAATCACCCAAGTCCAAATTACAACTTGCTCCACATTAATACCCGATACGCGAGCCAAATCAACATTATCTGCCACAGCACGCATAGCCTTACCGATTTTAGTATTTTGGAGTAAAAAGTGGAGAGCTGCGATCGCGAATACTGCCATCACCACCACAATAATGCGGTAATACGCCACCTTTACCCCCATGAGATCGATAGCAGGGACAACTGGCAAATTATAAGATTGATTACCACCACCCCAAATAAAAATAATCCCATTACGGAGGAATAGAGCCAGGCCAATAGAGAGGATAATGAGACTAGTAGAGCTAGCACGAGCATTACGCATCGGTTGCCATAACCATAACTCAGATAGTAGCATTACCAATACTGTACCTACAGCACCAAGAATCATAGAAATCCAGATATTAACGCCATTGATATTAGCCAGCCAGGTAAAATAAGCGCCCAAAGTCATAAAATCACCGTGAGCGAAGTTAGAAAGACGCAAAATCCCATAAGTTAGAGTCAAGCCAATAGCTGCCAAGGCAATAATGGAGCCTAAAGCAATACCATTGACAATTAGTTGTTCCGTGGGGACTTGGGCTAGGATACAATTATGAGCGATCGGCATTATCACTGAGAAAAAGTGCTATGTAGAGTAACGAGCATAAACTAGCGATCGCTCTCTAGTCAATCATGTCCCACTCCCATCCTTCGTGTCTTCGTGGTTAAATAATTCCCCCTACAGACAAGTTGCCAGATCCTGTAGCGTTTGTAAAGGCACTTGCTCAAGACGGCGATGAGCCAATTGAGTGGATAATTCCAGGATATGCTGAGTCAGGAAAGAGCGGTGGAGAAGCTGACGCGCTCGTGGGCGTAGAGTTAGCCAAGGAATTGGCTGTGTGATGCAATCTGTAGCCCCTGCAACAAACGCCTCTTCAATTGAGGTTGTATCCTGGGAACTCGTAATTATCAGGATAGGTGTGGATAATTTAGCGGGAATTTTCCTGAGTTGGCGACAGCAACTAAAGCCATCTATTCCTGGCATCATGGCATCTAAGATCACCAAATCGGGATGGAAAATTTTGTAAGCTTCTATACATTGCTGGGCATTGTATGCTTCAATAACTTGATAGCCCTCAGTTTCCATCTCCAGACAGAGAATAGCTCGCGTGAATTGATCGTTGTGGGATACGAGGATGAGGGGAGCCTTTTGGGAATTCACACAAGTTTCCCAGCCTAATTTCGATATTTCTAGCGGTTTGGATGTCGCCATAAAGCACGATTCCTGAATTGAAGAATTCTGGTGATGGATCTAGCTAATAATTTAATTTAGTATATAAATGTGAAAATTTTGTGAGGAAGGCATGTAACTCGATAAAGTTTTTATTTCTCTAAACTAGATTTAGTTGCCGCTTAACTTACCAGTTTTTACATATTTTATTTGGAGGAGTTACGCGGCTACATTAGACTCCTAGGAAAAGGAAGCTGAAACTCTTACCCTATTTAGACGAAAACCTCATTCCTGGTATATTACATATAATGGTAATGGTGCCTTAGCAATCCATAACGCACCATAGAGATAGATGAGTTAGCCTCATCGCCAGTACCCTAAAATTAAATTTGCGCAATTGACCCAGAATTTGGTATAAATTAAGTTATATTTTGACGAATGCCTAGCTGGTTAAATCGTCGCTGGTAGGTTAATTATGTCCAAAGTTTCAAAAAAGATCTGTATTCTAGGTTGCGAAATCGGAAAAAGTCGATTGAATCCTTATTTATTAGACTACCAGTGCAACGATCTGCATTATTCAACTATAGGAGTAAAAATTTATCACAAAGCGGTAGAATTAACTGAGCGAGAACTAACTTTCCAGTTTGTAATTTGGGATTTAGCCAGCCATAGTAAATACAATAGACTATTAAACTCATACCTGAAAGGAGCCAGTGGCGCTCTGGTAGTTGCTGATATCAATCGCCAGGAGACTATTGAGAAGTTAGTTAAATATGTTCAGCTTTTTTTCTCAATCAATCCCCATGGGGTTGCCATGGCAATATTGACTCAACCTGAAATAGGAAAAGAGCTACCAATAATTTATCTAGTTCAGTTTAAACAGGGGGAGCAATTAATCCTCAGTTGTCAATCCTATCCTAATACCTACCAATTCATGGATGAAATTTTTAAAACATTGGCTATTGAAATAGTAGAGCCAGATATACTACCAGTAGTATCAGAGGATTAGTTAATATTGTTCCCATGAGATTGGTTGATCGTGAACTAAATTTAGCTCTCAAATCCAGATCGGATTGTCCAAATCATCCCGCCAATCAACCAGAAATAGTTTTCCTGGAGCAGATAATTGTTGTTTGCTGTAATCCATCTCTATATTGTATGATACCTTGTACTTAAGGCTGGAGGTGTTTTTGAATATTTTCTCAACTTTGCCTGACTTTAAGGCGCTGACAGCATTGATTGCTTCAATTTTGTCCTCTAGGGTATAGGGTTCCGCAATGCCAAAAGACTTCAGGAGGTTAGTCGCAGCTTCTAATTGATGATTTGGATATTTAGCCATGATTTATGCACCTCGATTTACAGAGATCGACATTATCATTGTCTCTCCTCCTTAAGTTAAGAAAAAAATGTGAAGATTTTGTGAGCAGATCGATTAATCAATGGAGATTATTTATCTACTAATATGTAGAATCATTACCGTCTGCCATCAGGAATACCAAGCCTAGAGCGGGCGAGACGCTCTAGGATTCCAGAAACCCGGTTTTTCTGAAAGACTGGCGTTACTAACTAACCACAACCTGTTACCCATTCCCGTTGCGCTAGTGCATCGCGGCAGAAGTTTCTCACCAGTTTCAAAGGATTGATAGTTGTTTTCTCTCCCCTGCTCCCTGCTCAAGAGATCCCCTGCTCACAACTGATGAGTTATTTCTGCTAACCTGCGCTAGTTTCCGCTGCATTTTTGTCCTTTCCAGTCGATTCAGGATTCGAGCGACTAATTCAGGCACTACAATTGGCTTACTGACATAATCATCTGCACCTGCGACAAATACCTGATGGATTGACGGAGCGTCAGTGCGAGCAGACAGAAATAGAATAGGTAAGTCACCCCAACGCGGATCGTTTCGTACCGCTGCACATAAGTCAAGCCCACTAAATCCCGGCATCTCGATATCCAGAATCAACAAATCCGGGGAAAACTTCTCCAATACAGTCCAAAATCGTTGGGGATTATCTAGTAGAGTTAGATTAAATCCCCAAGGCTGTAATAAAGTATCAATTAAATCCAGAAGCCGAGAGTCATCATCTACAATCAATAGCTTAGAAATCTCAAGACTAGATCGTTGCCCGATGTCCTCGATCGCACTCTTCACCATATTAATGGAAATAGGCTTGCAGAGAAAACCCTTTCCACCTAAACGTGCCACTTTAACTCGATCCGCCAAATTATCTCGCTCTGCCAGTACAATAACAGGTAAAGGCGCTTCACTCATAGTCAGTTGCCGTAACAAATCGAAACCCTTCCGATTCTTTCCTCGCCAGTAAAGAGAGAGTAGCACAAGATCGGGTCTATTTTTTGCCAACGCATCCCTTATTTTGGATGGCTGACAAACTACCTCCACCTGAATTTCCAACGAAATCCCTTCTGATACTAAGTTTTCCATTAGCGGATCGTCATCCACAATTAAAACACGAGTCAAATCAGCAGTATTGACATCAGATTTTCTATTAAAAGTAGGTGAGACAGGAATAGTTTTTCCTCCTGAATTATTTGTGACTGATTCTGATACAGATGGACAAATTATCTCAGGTTCCTTTTTTATACTTTCGACTTTTGATTCTGGATCTTTCAGTCGATATCCTAATCCATATATTGTTTCAATTAGATCTTCAGCCCCACCATGATGAAGTTTCTTCCGCAAACTCTTAATATGGGATCTCACGGCATTTTCTGAAGGAGCCTCTTCATAATCCCAAAGGCGATTTAGTAGAGCGCTTTGACTGAAGATTCGATGAGAATTGCGTAAAAATAGTTCTAATAAACCATATTCTTTAGCAGTTAAATGTAATAATTTTCCCTGGCAACTTACCTCGCAGCTACTCGGATCGAGGCGCAATTCTCCCCACTGAATAATCGGGGAGATAGAGTCACTACTCCGACGGAGCAAAGCCCGAATTCTAGCTAATAATTCACCCACATCAAAAGGTTTAATTACATAGTCATCTGCCCCCGCATCTAACCCCTTGATTTTACTAGTGGTGGTATCTTGGGCGGTTAACAGAAGAATAGGAGTGCGATCGCCTATTTTACGTCGCCGTTGGCAAAAAGTAATGCCATCCAGCTTAGGTAACATCACATCCAGCAAAATTAGATCGTACTTCAAAGAATCCGCCAATTCCCAACCCGTTTCGCCATCAGGAGCATAGTCAACCAAATAATAGCGATCGATCAGTATTGTTTTGAGGATTTCTGCAAGATCCTCGTCATCTTCAACTAGCAGAATTCTCATATTGCTTCGCAGGTTAGAGATTAGAGGCTAAGGGCTAATTGCTAATTGCTAATCTTTCATTTATTCCCCACTCCAAAAAAACCACTCCCCACTCCCTAACTTATTAAGTTTTTACTTGAATAGCATATTCCCGAAATCTCTCTAAATCCGCCTGAATAGTAGATTCAACAATTCGTCCTAAAAATAAATTATCCATTAATTGACCAAGTACACCAGGAATATCGTAAGCAATAGTTAATTTTACAATACTACTACCATGGCGATCGTAAAAACGAACTGCTCCTTTATTGGGCAATCCATCTATAGATTCCCACTGAATAATCTGGTTGGGTACTACTTTTAGTATCCGAGATAGCCAGCTAAATTCAAAGCCACCGCTGGCTAGTTTCCAACGGGATAATTCTGGATCTTCTTCTAATACATGTACAGAATCAATCCATTTCATCCAGCGCGGCATTTGTTCTAAATCTGACCATAAGTTCCATGATAATTCAATGGGAACTTCTACTTCTACCTGTACGCTATGTTCGAGCCAATCTGACATGGTTATTGGTTATTGGTTATTGGTTGTTGGTTGTTGGTTATTGGTTATTAGTTATTGGTTATCATCTATAGCTGTTTTCAGTTGCATGAAGTACATAATAAAAACCCCCAGAAACCGGGTTTCTCTGTACCTCACTCAACTGAGCATCGCTATAAAAACAAACAACCAACAACTAACAACTAACAACTAACTATACTGTAGCAACAGGAGAACGTTCTGCCATATTTTTGACATTTTCCAGAATTGCTTTAGCCGCCCTACGCCCTGATATCGTTGCTCCTTCCATACTATCGATATAATCTTGTTGGGTATAACTTCCGGCTAGGAAAAAGTTATCGATTGGTGTCTTTTGGTCGGGACGATACACGTCCATACCAGGGGCTTCGCGGTAAAGGGATTGGGCTAGCTTAACTACACTATACCATGTCATATTCAGTTCGCGAGACGAGGGGAAGAGAGAGTGAACTTGTTTGAGGACATGTTGTGCGATCGCGTCGTTATTCTGTTTAATAAAAGGATCGCCTGGAGTTAGGACTAATTGCAATAGGGAACCCTGTCCCTCTCTATAATAATCGCTGGGACTGGTTAAAGCTAAATCGGCAAAACAGGAGAAGTCCGCATCTGGAGTATAAAGTAGATTATCCAGTCCCGCTGCTTGTTCTAATTGCTTCCGTTTCTGGGCATCATGTAACTCAGTTACCCAACCATCAAATCTTAGTTGTACCGTGGCTACTGGTACGGTATCCAACTTATAAATATTGTCAAATTCCGACCATTTGCGCCAAGCTTCGGGTAACAGTCTTTGTACACCGGGGACATCCGCCGCACAAACATAAGCATCGGCGGTAATAGTTTCTTCACTATCGCCATTAGAAATAACTAAGCCAGTAACTTTGGCTCCCGTACCATTATCGGTATAAAGGATTTCCCTAACTCGCCGCCGCGTATAAATCTTTGTCCCTCGCGCTTCCAGATACTTGATAATGGGTTTATGGAGATACTCATCCGGCGAACCTTCCAACATCCGCAAGACTGAAGCTTCAGTTTTAGCAGCAAAAAACTGGAAAATTGTCAACATACAGCGAGCAGAAATATTTTCCGTATCGATAAAACCGAGAGCGTAGGCGATAGGATTCCACATCCGTTTTAAACTGCCATCATTACCACCATGACTGCGAAACCAATCGGCAAAACTAATTTTATCCAAATCGCGAATAGTTTTCATCGCCCCATCGAAATCCACCAAACCTCGGACAATGGGACTAATACCGAGTGCGATCGCATTTTGTAGCTTATCCTGAAGAGTAAGCTGAGAAGTCGTAAAAAAAGCCTTCAATCCATGAAAAGGCGCACCCGTAAAAAAGCGAAAATCCAATTCCCCAGTACGACCCTCTTGATTAACAAAGATATGAGTATGATCCTTAATGCGCAAATTATCGCCCGCCCCCACCTGCTCCATCAACTCAAATAAATTGTAATAGCAGCCAAAAAAGACATGTAACCCCATTTCCACATGGTTACCATCAGCGTCTATCCAGCTACCCACCTTTCCCCCGACAAAGGGACGGGATTCAAAGATTTCCACCTGATGTCCAGCATCGACTAATTCTACCGCTGTCGCCATTCCAGCTAATCCCGCCCCGACTATCGCAACACGCATTGAGCCTTTTCCTGTTCAGTTTCTTTACAGATTGTAATGGAATTGGGTTAATTGGGGGTAGGGAGTGGGGAGTGGGGAGAGTAATAGATCTAGGTTGGGTTGACGTAAGGAAACCCAACCAAGCCAAGCTAATGGACAAATTTAGCTGTGTCACGCCAGTAGGGTGTATTCAGTAACCGCCAGAGAATACTATCTCTGTCTAATAGCTTAAGTCCATTAAAATTGAGATCTTGCACCAGTTGCAATAAACCGGAGGCTCTGCCTCTTATTGAGAATGGTGCAAGATCTCAGTTAAA
>NZ_JAMZMM010000023.1:0-7050 GCF_024178385.1 Limnofasciculus baicalensis BBK-W-15
GTAAATAATGGCACATTGAGGACAAATCCGCTCCCGATTTGTCAGACCCGATATTTTCTATTTTGCTACAGGATTGAGGGATTGCGATCGGAGTGCGATCGCACTTCCTCTCCATCATGCCACGTTTAACTAACAACCAATAACCAATAACTAACTCAAAGTGCCCCTATTTGTTCCGCTGCGGCTTGGGCTAATTGAGCAGCGACACGGGCGGCATAAGGACGCATGAACCACCAGAGTACGGGAGATAACAAACCCTGCATTGTCACAGAGAAAGACACATAAGTACCGCAAAGAGTAGACTCAACCTGATAAGTAACTCGATTTTCCACCCCAGGAATTGCCAGGAGTCGGATACTCAGTAACTCACCCGGTAAAACCCTCTCCACAAAAACTCGCACCGGAATTGGGATTAAGCGAGTCACCACTTGATAAATCAAACCAGGTTTGGGCATCAACCCTCTAGGTGCATTAGTGCTAGAAAGCAAAGGATTCCAAGACACATCAGCCAGGTTAATCAGTTTTTTCCACAGCACATCTACCGGAGCCTTACTTACAGCCCGATAAGTCCTGAAGAGGTAAAACTTACACCAAAGCCCTCCACGACCAGCAATTAGTTTAAAAGAAAAATTGAGAATCACAACCAGCCTCCTGTAGCGACAATGGGGCAAATGCTTAATTTTCGGAAACTTCCTTTGCCTTTAGTCAGGACATCTGCCTCAACTGCCTCACCACGACAATCATCTCGGTAGGAAAATTCCCCACTCCCCTCCCACCAGCAATTGTCCATTCCCAAAAAGCCGTAATAATTCTTAACGAAAGGAGGATTCCAGATTGTCTCCTCGCTTGTCTGAGATAGTCTATCACTTTGTTTCAATTTGGTCTCAAATAAGGGTAATTCAGTAAAAGTCTTACAACTGTTCATTTTCATCGATCTCGGTTCCCTCTTGCCGCACCAGAGCAATAAGTCTAGTGAAGGGATGCAAAAGTGTATCCCACTTATCCTAAAATAAAGCGTTAAGCCATCAATATGCCTGACAGCGGCAATTAGATTATCGATTAGCTGACCAATTAATGACATTAAATTGAGATTATGACAGCTTTACAAGACGTAACCACAACCAAGACTTATTTACCTCCCAGCAACTCCAGAGAACGAGTCAAACAGTTTATGAAACAACTGCAAGACTCAATCTGTGAAGGATTGACCAAGCTAGACGGGGTTGCTACTTTTAAAGAAGATAGCTGGGAGCGAGAGGAAGGTGGTGGTGGTCGTTCCCGCGTCATGCGGGATGGTGCTGTCTTTGAACAGGGTGGAGTCAACTTTTCTGAGGTTTGGGGTGACCAACTCCCGCCGACAATTTTAACTCAACGCCCAGAGGCAGCAGGTCATGGGTTTTTCGCCACAGGTACTTCAATGGTTTTGCATCCACGCAATCCATATATTCCCACAGTTCACCTAAATTATCGCTATTTTGAGGCAGGTCCAGTCTGGTGGTTTGGCGGTGGTGCTGATTTAACCCCTTACTATCCCTTCGCTGAAGATGCTGCTCATTTCCATAATACCTTTAAAGGAGCTTGCGATAATCACCACCCTGAATACTATCCCGTGTTCAAGCGCTGGTGTGATGAATATTTTTATCTAAAACACCGTCAGGAAATGCGAGGCATCGGCGGACTATTTTTTGACTATCAAGATGGCAAGGGTCAATTATATCGCGGTTCCGACCTAAGTGGACCAGCAGGGACTTACAGCAATCGCATCGGTGAAGTAAAATCCCGCAGTTGGGAACAACTATTTGCTTTTATACAAGATTGTGGCAATGCCTTTTTACCAGCATACACCCCCATCGCCCAACGGCGTAAATCTATAGAATACGGCGATCGCGAACGGAACTTCCAGCTTTATCGTCGCGGTCGTTATGTTGAATTTAACTTAGTTTACGACCGAGGTACAATATTTGGCTTACAAACCAACGGACGAACCGAATCCATCCTCATGTCTTTACCTCCCCTAGTCCGCTGGGAATATGGCTACACACCCGAGCCAAATACCCCTGAAGCCGAATTATACAACACCTTCCTCAAGCCTCAAGACTGGGCAAACTGGACAGCTAAAACTTTAGAGCGTGTTTAAAAAATAGCTTCAAGGTTCCGGCTATTGGTTGATGCAAAGGTTAGGATTGATTTGGGGGCCATTGCTCTGGCTGGATAAACCAGCGGGAGTAGTAGTGCCCAAATCTTGTCTTGCCTGGAATGACCAGAAATAGGGAATTATGTGGTAACATATCATAGTTGTTTTGTTTGGCGTGCATCCTCATAATATATAAAAAAGATTCACAAAGCCAATGTCTAAGAATATGCCTCCTGCAAACAAGGATTCGCTGATGCTCGTTCCCACCTGTCACTTCGCGTCACTCTTGATTAAGTTATCTTGCGACAATGCCGTTTATCACCCTGAAAGCTAAACCATTGACGGGTACTCGCGATGTTAAATATAACTGAAGCGGGTATATCGTCTACCCCCTTGCCACACTTAAGGTTGCTTCATCGCGAGCAAAATAAAGGTTAAGCTAATTGGCGAAAAGCTCAAGTTAAAATAGCTCGGCAACGCTTACAAGAATAACAGCCTGTAGACACCACTAGTGCCATCACTACCAGGTTATACTTCTGCGGGTTTCGGAAGAGTAGCAGGAAAAATGTTAATAATTGTTAGCATTTTAGGATCGGAGCTAACGCTATAAGGAGGACTTGATGATTCAAATCGATCAGAGAACCCACACGACCAAAGATGGCACAACTATCATCGTTTTAGCACCAAATGGACGGTTAGATATTACCACAGCTTGGCAATTTCGCCTGAAGCTGCAAGAATGTATTTCCAAACTCAGTCGCCATGTGGTAGTAAACCTGAGTCAGGTTAACTTTATTGATAGCTCAGGCTTGACATCTTTAGTGGCGGGAATGCGAGATGCTGACAAAGTAAAAGGGAGCTTCCGCATTTGTAACGTCCATCCCGAAGCCAAATTGGTATTTGAAGTGACTATGATGATTTCTGTGTTTGAGATCTTTGAAACCGAAGAGGAAGCATTGGAAGGAGTGCCCCGGAGTATGGCAACCTAATTGGTTATGGGTTATTTGGCAAGATCAAACATGACGGCAAGAAACAGCCAAGCAGAAATAGCCCTTGGCAAACTTGTCCTTAAGCGAGACAATAAGATTAAATAACCATTAAATTATGCTTTGTGAGTAACGTTCGCACCGTCTCGGATACTAAACGAGATTTCTACAGCCATCATACCCGTCCAATTAACTCGATTTACCGACGGGTGGTGGAAGAGCTGATGGTAGAGATGCACTTGCTGTCGGTTAATGTCGATTTTCACTACGATCCCATCTACGCTTTGGGGGTTGTGACATCCTTCAACCGCTTTATGGAAGGCTATAAACCAGAAGCAGATAAAGAGTCCATTTTTGCAGCCTTATGTCAAGCAGTAGGCGGCACTTGGCAACAGTACAGACAGGATGCCGAAGGGCTATTGTTAATTGCAGGACGTTTATATGGTAACGATCTAATCTCTTGGTTGACTTCGCCAACCTCGGTGGAGAGAAGCAGGGATGTGCCCAACACATTGAATGCGATGACAACGCCTGCCATAGGCATCGCACAAAATCCTAAATTTAAGTACAGTAGACTCTTTGCGATTGGTTTGTTTACACTCCTAGAGCAAGGAGACTCGGAGTTGGTAAAAAACCAGAAGGAGCTAAATGAGGTACTAGAGCAAATTAGTCAAGCCCTGCACCTCCCACAAGAGAAGGTACAAAAAGATTTGGAATTGTACCGCAGTAACTTGGAAAAGATGGCTCAGGTTCAAAGTGCGATGGCAGACATTATACAAGCCGATCGCAAAAAACGGGAACAACGACTCCAAGACAAAAACCAAGCCGAAACTTCTTCTCCTGACGATACCTCTAATTCCTACAAAGAGGTAAGCGGTAGGCGGTAAGTGGGTAGGGCGTGCCTTCAGGCTACTCATTATTAACTATAGTTACCGCTCCGAAAAACCTACCCAAAGCTAGACATAATTAGCCATTTGTAGAGAAGTCGGGGCGTGGAGTCTCAGTCGTAAATGGCTACGTTGATTTGGTGATGACACCTAGAAGTGAACGCCAGCTTGTAGCACTGGCGTTACTAAATATTAAGTTCGCTCGACAATACCGGACATAACGCTATGTTATTGTAGTAGTTCAATAAAGTGCAATGTCCGATAAGTATGAATAGCTACTCTAAAGCAATGATTGTAATCTGCCAATAAGTTGATCTGCTTGTACCAATCCTTCAATCCTTTCTACAGGTTGGGCATTTTTGAATAGTACCAAGGTCGGTAAGGCGTTAATCTGGTACTGAGATGCTAGATTCGGATACTTGTCTGTATCAATTTTGACAATTTGTAACCGACCCTTGAGTTGAGTCCCCACCCGATCTAAAATGGGAGCCATCATCTGACAGGGACCGCACCATGTGGCGTAGAAATCCACCAAGACGGGCAAATCGGAACCAGACAGGAGTGAGTCGAAACTGCTAAACTGCTTTTTAACTGCCATAGGAAAAAACCCTTAGTCTTTTGGCTCGATTCTAGTGCAAAATGCAAAAGCAGCCTAATTTAGACGATATTACAAGGGGAATTTCTGATGGAACCACTACAAATACCTTCACCACAGTTAACCAATCGCGTTGCTATTGTAACAGGTGCTTCGCGCGGGATTGGTAGAGCGATCGCAACCGCATTGGCAGCGGAGGGAGCTAAGGTAGTAGTAAACTATGCAGCGTCGAGTGCTGCGGCAGAAGAAGTGGTGGCAGGGATTACTGAAAGTGGAGGAGAGGCGATCGCAATTCAAGCTGATGTGTCTAAAATTGAACAGGTAGAAGCCCTTGTCAGTCAAACAATCGAAAAATTTGGTCGGATTGACGTATTAGTCAACAATGCAGGAATTACCCGCGATACCCTCCTGCTGCGGATGAAGCCAGAAGATTGGCAAGCAGTAATTGACTTAAACCTGACAGGCGTTTTTTTATGTACCAGAGCGGTGAGCAAAATAATGCTCAAGCAAAAGTCGGGTCGTATTATTAATATTGCCTCAGTTTCCGGACAGATGGGTAATCCTGGTCAAGCGAATTATAGTGCAGCGAAGGCGGGTGTAATTGGATTTACCAAAACAGTGGCAAGGGAATTGGCGACTCGCGGGATTACTGTGAATGCTGTTGCACCGGGATTTATTGCTACAGATATGACGAGTGACTTGAAATCATCAGAAGATATTATCAAGGCGATTCCTCTAGGGCGTTATGGCACACCGGAGGAAGTGGCGGGGATGGTGCGGTTTTTAGCAGGAGATGCGGCGGCGGCTTATATTACTGGGCAGGTGTTTAATGTGGATGGTGGCATGGTGATGGCTTAACTTTTCCCCTGTTTAAAAGTCTGTAGGGTGGGCAAAAGTTTGCCCGCCCGAGGTTACTCTATTCTCCATTCTCTTCAAACAAAGCTTCTAAATCTCCTCTAATAATTCTCATGATTTCAATTCCATCGTTCATAATGCGGTAAAAAATAATGTAGTTTTGCATAGGAATACCGCGTAAGTAGGGGCGAAGTTCACTATAACTGCGCCCCATCAGAGAAAATTGTGTCAGATAGCGGCACTTTTTAGTAAATTCGTCGAGGAGTCGCTCACCTGCTTCAACGTTGCGTGCTAAGAAATAGTCTGCGATTTCGTCAAGGTCGCGAATCGCTTCAGGTGAGATGATATATTGGCTCATGGGCGATTATACCTGATGACCTTGGTGGAATTTAGCTCTGATTTGCGCAATCGCAGTTTCACCATCAATCCCTTCACCGCGATCTAGTTGTTCGGCTGCAATATCAATTTTGGCACAGACTTCTTCCACCCAAAGATTGTATCGATCGCGTTTTTCTAATAGCCGTAGCGCATCAGCAATGATTTCGCTAACGTTGGTATAGCGCCCACTGGCGAGTTGGGCTTGAATGATTTGTTCTTGTTGGGGGGTGAGGGTGATACTCATAGGTAAAAATGGGGTGGCTGTTGGGAGATTGTAATTAAATTTATATTTTACCCAATCTTCCGTCCAGTCATAATGCGATGGCTGCGGCGGGCTTCGCCATCGCATTATGACTAAACTATAATAATCTATATCTCTGATTTGTGGGAGCCAAAATTCACCCATTATTTCCCTTCGAGTTGTTTCATCTTCCCCTGGGCAAACTCCTTCACCTGCGGATTTTGGGTGACAGCTAAAGCTTGACGATAATTCTCAATTGCTTTTCCTTTGTCGCCTTTTTGTTCATAAGCAATCCCCAAACCAATCAAGGCTTCTGCATATTTTGGATTGAGTTGGATTGCTCCGGTGAAATCGGTAATGGCGCGATCGTATTCCCGTTTAGAGTTGTAAGCAAAGCCGCGATTATTGAAGGGTGCTGCGAATTTAGGATTGAGTTGGATTGCTCCGGTGAAATCGGTAATGGCGCGATCGTATTCCCCTTTAGAGTTGTAAGCATTGCCGCGATTGTTGAAGGCATCTGCGTTTTTGGGATTGAGTTGGATTGCTTCGTTGTAATCGGCAATAGCGCGATCGTATTCCCCTTTTCCGTAGTAAGCATTGCCGCGATTGTTAAAAGCATCTGCGTTTTTAGGATCGAGTTTGATGGCTTCATTATAATCGGCAATAGCGCGATCGTATTCCCGTTTATCACTGTAATAAATGCCGCGATTGATGAAGGCCTCTGCGTATTTTGGATTGAGTTTGATGGCTTCGTTGTAATCGGCAATGGCTAAATCTAATTTTCCTTTATTGTAGTAAACAATGCCGCGATTGTAGAAGGCCTCTGCGTATTTTGGATTGAGTTTGATGGCTTCATTATAATCGGTAATAGCGCGATCGTATTCCCCTTTATCACTGTAAGCCCAGCCGCGATTATTGAAGGCATCTGCGTATTTTGGATTGAGTTTGATTGCTTCGTTGTAATCGGTAATAGC
>NZ_JAMZMM010000023.1:7150-32784 GCF_024178385.1 Limnofasciculus baicalensis BBK-W-15
TGCGTATTTTGGATTGAGTTTGATTGCTTCGTTGTAATCGGTAATAGCGCGATCGTATTCCCCTCTCTTGTAGTAAGCAACGCCGCGATTGTTGAAGGCATCTGCATCTGCGTTTTTGGGATTGAGTTTGAGAGCTTCATTATAATCGGCAATAGCGCGATCGTATTCCCCTTTTTCGCTGTAAGCAAAGCCGCGATTGATGAAGGCATCGGCGAATTTAGGATTGAGTTTGAGAGCTTTGTTGTAATCGGCAATCGCACTATTATATTTCATTAGAGAGCCGTAAGCAACGCCGCGATTGTAGAATGCTTCTGCCAATTTTGGATTGAGTTGGATTGCTTTGTTGTAATCGGTAATGGCGAGATCAAAGTCCCCTTTATTGTTGTAAGCAGTGCCGCGATAGAAATAGATAAAGGCTGGATCGAGTGCTGCTTTGTTTGCTTTACCCTCTGAAAGCGCAGCCGTTAGTTGCTTAATTGCATTATCCCAATCATCCCCTGCATAAGCAGACACCCCCAATGTCACCAGCGTTAAATATTTTAGTTCCTCTGCCAAATCAATTTGTATCTCAATATTTGTTAGGGAAGCCACTGCCATAGTGCGAATTTCTCCCTGCGCTTGCTTACCTAAATCGAGATAATTCTTCGCTTTTGAAAGTATCTCAAAATTTACACTAACGCTCGCTGTCTTCTCCGTCTTGCTATACCTACCCCAAATCACAATATCGGCATTTTGCGCTTTGCCTAATTCCCGCGCTTTCCCGTAACCCTCTTGCTGACTAATCGCCTGCTTTAGTGGTAATATTTTCACGGTTTGGGAATTTCTCGTCGCTTCCTGCAACTTCTGGAAAATTGTTTCCGTTACTTGATAATTTATGGGATTATTTTTCTCATCCACCCCATCAAACTCAGCTACCAACACTGTTACAGTTTTGGTTTGTTGTGGGCTAGTTTGTGTCGTGGGTATAGGGGATTGCTTCGGCTGTAGAAAATACCAACCTACTCCAACACTACTGATACTTAATAGCGCGATTGTCCCTGCAATTAGCCAAGCCCGTTTTTTCCGTTTCCCCCCCGGTTCTTCGGGTTTTTTAGCGGGGGGTGTTACTTTTTTGCGCCTTTAATCAACCGCGTAAAGGTGGGAAAATGCTGACGACAAAAATTCTCAGTATCTAACGATGCTTCGTAGGATAACCCAATAAACGGCGGAAAAATCGATAGTGTACCCTTGAGTTTGGCATCAGCAGTGGCTCCGGGTTGATTCAGTTTGGCTTCGATGCTTTTCAACAATTCCACCATCTCCTCTGTATATTTATCCGGCTGAAGCTGTACCCGGACAATTTCCTGACTTAAGGCATCTACAATAACTTGAGCATCTGCTTCCACAAAAGTTACACTAGCACTTTCCTGTTGTAGTCGTAGAAATAGTTCTTCCTCATACTCCCGAATCTGAGGTCGAATCTTGATCTGTATAGTTTGCTGATTCTGGATTGCCTTGTCATCGTCTGGTGTCAGCAATCTTCCCTGCTCTAGGGCATTGCGGCGCTCATATAGTATTTCAAGGTTGTGTTGCAATTGACTGATGCGATCGCTAACCATCTTCAACTCCGGGGTAATCTAATCTAGGATAGAGTAAAATATTTCAGGACTTACGCAGCCACACTACTGATAGTGGGAATAGTCCGTTAGCAGAGGATAACGCACCCTACAGATAGAGGCTTTGCGTAAGTCCTAATATTTATACTCAACATATATATCCAAAACCGGACGAATTGCCGAATCGAGGGGATTGTTAGCGCGAAATCTCAGCCCAAGCCCATCCTGAATGAAGAAGATTACGAGATTGCCATCGCATCTTGACAATGTTCTCTCAAAATGAGAGGATTGATAGAATACTGATAAATTTGTTTTCCTGCCGATGACAATAACAACTACAGATAAATGCACCTGATTGCAATTCGCTACCTCCGTGCTGATGCTGCCGAGTACCCTGATGTCAAAAACCAAATCGACGCATGGTACGCAACTGTCAAGAAGGCAGAATGGGGCAACTTAGAGGATGTTCGTAAGATTTACCGAGATGCTGAAGCAGTGGGAAACTTCACTGTCTTCAATATTAAAGGCAATGACTATCGCCTGATTGTCGGTATCGACTACGAAGATCAAACAATTTTCTACAAATACTTTCTAACTCATGCCGAATACGACAAGGGCAAGTGGAAAAATGACCCTTACTTTTGACCAAACTGCTTATCGGAATTTACTAGCTGAAGTCGCGCCCAAAGCGATCGAAACTCAGGAGGAGTACGATCGCATTCTAGCAGTGGCACAACGGCTAACCTTTGCAAAAAAACGAACGGCGGAGGATCGATCTTTACACAAGTTGCTAGTGATTCTGATTGAAGCGTATGAGGCACAGCACTATCCAATGGATCAAGCTATGCCTCATGAAATCCTCCAACACATTATGGAGTCCAGTGGCACTCGTCAAGCTGACTTGGTTGGTACACTCGGATCGAGTGGTGTGGTGTCGGAGGTGGTGAATGGCAAGCGATCAATTAGTAAGGCACAAGCCAAGGTACTTGGTGATTACTTCAAAGTATCGCCGACGCTGTTTATTTGAGACAATAGATAGCCTTCGGCACGGCGGAGCCTACATTTCACCGCTAAACCATTGGCGGCAGAAGGCTGCGCGAGGGTAAATCCGCCTCGGTTATAGCGGGAGCCTTCTGCCGACATTAAGGTAAGATTTCCTGCCCCCCTTCCCTTTGTAGCTTGCTCCCCCTTCCCGCACTTCGTGCCGCTAGGCTAACGCCAAGCTTCGCTAACGCTAACGCAGGGAAGGGGGCTGGGGGGTTAGGTTTTTTGGCTATCAAGATAAAGTATTTCCTAATTTATCGGCAATCCCCTCAATCCAAATTTCATCTTGTTTTGTATAACTACGAGGCGCATTTGCTCCCAAAATTAATACACCAGCATTACCAATAGGTTGACAAATTACACCTTGAGTGTTTTCTGGTAAATAGTCAAATTCTATTTTGCCGGGATAAAGTGCGAGTTTAACTAAGTAAACAGGTTTTTGCTTCTCTAGCACCCGCTGGAGAATCGCGCCCGGTTTCACATCGGCATTTGTGCCCAAAATCCCGCGCCGTAGCAAGACTTTACCTTGATAGAAGACGACTAGCGATCGCGTTCCTGTATTTGTTAATAATAAATGTGATGCCCAAGCTAGTTCTATTTTGACGGGATCTGGTAAATCTGGTGCGAGTTCAAATCCTTCTTCACCAATTAAATTTACCGCATCGGGCGATCGCGGTTGGACTTCCTGCCATAATAATCCGGTTAAAATTAATACTGCACAAACAATTACCCCCAGTGCATCAGAACGAGCCTGAGCATCAGTTAGCTGAGGCGTGAGGACACGGTTGACAAAAAGTAGTGTCCCTCCTAATCCCCCAACAACGAAGGGTAACTGTCGGAGTACAGAATTGCGATCTGGTTTAGTCATTGGTTGTTTGTTGTTGGTTGTTTGTTGTTGGTTTGTTATTGTCTAGAACACTTACGCACTTAGCCAGATTTGTCACAGTATAATATGCTTTTTATGGTTTAGTGTCCTGGTTGGGTAAAAACTATTATTTTGACTTTTTACCACCCTTTTTTTTCTGGGTATCGCCTACTTTTGGTGGGGGAGTTTTCCATTGGCAATTGAATGTTTTATTGAGTAGCGCTTTGAGGCTGATTACCTTTATATTTCCACCGTGAAATTCTGCTGTTCGACTCTGGATTTTGATAATTTCGTAGCCAATGCCATGAAGTTCTTCAGGTAAGGATATGTATCCATAATAATTGTATGAGTCCTTAATCTGATCGCCTTCTTGTGGAGTTGGCATTTCCCAGCAAACAATTTGGTCAGTCAATATCAATGGATGATTAAACTCGTCACTAGGAGATAGATTATACTTGTACTCAAGAGCTTTGTGAACGTTTGTTGCCAGGCTGTTTTCTCCAATACTGACAGCAATGCTATCAATTCCCATGCCAGAGAAGGTTCGCGGAGATAGCCAAAGATGAGCGTAATTTGAGTCAGGAGTGACAAGGTGGGCAAACATCGTGTACAATGCTCCCACCCAATGCTCTTCTCCAATACTAGGTTCTACCAGCCACTTTCCCTTAAGTTGTTCTATATCCTCTACCTGAAATCTGCTTCTGTCTTGAATCTCTTCCTTGAGTTTATTCAGCTTTTTGGTATAACCTTCTAGTTTGGCATCGTGATTCTCCTTATTAAGCCTTTCGATAAGTTCACGAAAAACGCTAGTTTGATTCATTGCTGCATCAAAAAACCGTTTGATATTATAGACAAAGGAGTCATCTTGTAGAATTCTTAATGCAGCTTCAGTTAATGAGTTTCGGTTTGTAACAACATCAAAGCTGCCATTAATCATGAAAATGTAGTGAGACTGGGCATTCGGCGTATTAAGCACTGAGTAATCTTCTAGCTTAGAATGGTCAAATATCTCATTGTAATTGCAAATTTTTATTCCCTCTGAACAAATAAATGTACCTCTTTGATCGGTTAACCTAATTCCAGATCTTTTATCACCTCTTCGGCCTAGTTCTTGATATTTATCAAGCGCTCTGCGATTACCATCAATTGCTATAACTAAACAGTAATTAACGTCCTCAAACTGAAAATTCATAGCCCCACGAGCCGAAAATCTGCCATCGTTTAATCTTGATATTTGAGCGGGACTTTTGATTTGCGATTTATCTAGATCGTCCGGCTTCTCTAAGTAGGGATACCCAGTCTCAATTTTCTTCAAGTTATCTTGTGTCCAGAGATATAATTCACACTGATCGTTGTATCCTGGGGACTGTTTAAAGCTTTCAAATTTAGCCTCTGAAAATCCTGTTTCCTTAGATCGAAGACACCTGATATCTCCATGTCTTGTATTAAAGCGTATGTAATGTTTTAAGTATGACCATTTTCTGCTACCGTCATCAGCCGAGTCGTAATAGTCTGAGAATTTTTCTACTTCAATACCCTGAACAACGATCATTGCTCCCCTAGAAAAGCTGTTCGTGAAGAATTCTTCACTCAAATGATCGAGAATATTTACTGTTTGTTTATTTGGTCTAGAAAATAAGTTTCTCAGGGTTTGCCAGGGACTATTATCTAGCTGTGATTGGATATCGTATTGTTGAGTCAAATTATCTTTGGGATTATCAATAGATATCGAACGCCAGTTTTCATCCTGGCTACAGCGTGTAATTAAAGTAATTCTTTTGGAAGCAAAGCACAGCTTTGAACCTTGGCACTTATAACCGATTAATTCACCCTGTATTTTAGTAGATCTCCCTATAGAGAAAAAAGCTCTGTAGGGAGTTATGCCATTGGTTTCAACTGTTTCACTTAAACCAGTACCATCGTCAAAATAGATAAATCCTTTATCCTTTAATAATGGAAAAATTTCAATCCTGGATGCTTGAGCATCATAGGAATTAGATATCAACTCACGGATGATTTCACATGGATCTTTACGATTAACGGAAAGTTCAGACAATACATGTCTGTAATCTATTTCTGGATACTGGGCCATACAACTCGATCGAAATTACTAAAACTAGATTTTTATTGATTATTCAGTTCAGTTTAGAAGCGAGATATAGCAACCGCCACAGCGGTTAGGACAATTGGCTCTCAGCCCCTTGTTAAAATTTGGTAGCTGAGAATGCCTTAACCGACGAAAGCGACTGCTATAGTAGTTACTCCTCTCCAGGTTCAATAATCCGTTGGAATAAATATCCAGTACCCCTGGCAGTGAGAATTAACTCTGGATTACTGGGATCGTCTTCCAACTTAGCGCGTAACCGGGAGATATGGACATCTACCACACGAGTATCAACGTGACGCTCCGGTGTATAACCCCAAACTTCTTGTAAAATCTCGGAACGGGAGAAAGGTTCCCCAGAGCGACTGACTAATAATTCCAAGAGACTAAATTCCATTCCCGTGAGGCGGATACGCTCGTCTCCCTTATAAACCTGACGCTTGTTAGTGTCAATTTTAATACTGGCAACGTGGATTACACCGGAACTGGGAATTCCGGAAGCACCCACTTTGTCTACCCGTCGTAATACGGAGCGAATCCGGGCTTCTAACTCTTTGGGAGAAAAGGGCTTCACCACGTAGTCATCTGCGCCCAACTCCAATCCGGTAATCCTATCAGCGACATCACCCAATGCGGTGAGCATGATGATGGGGATGTCGGATTCCTTGCGCAACTCTTGACAGACACCATAGCCATCTAGTTTGGGCATCATCACATCTAACACAACCAAGTCAGGTTCGCAATTGCGAAAGGTTTCTAGGGCTTCTTCCCCATCTGCGGCTGTGACGACATCGTAACCAATCATGGAAAGGCGAGTTTCCAGGATGCGGCGGATACTTGCTTCATCATCGACTACCAGAATTTTTTCTTTATGAATTTCCAATTTACTGAATACTCCTCATATAACGTCTGTAAACTGTTAATTTATCATCAGCTTATCTCTACAATATAACGATGCACGACAATTTTTTAAGAGATGGGGGATGAAGGGTGAAGGGTGAAGGGTGAAAGATCGAAGACTTCCGACTGCCAACTTCCACGTTATAGATGGAGGGATAGACGGAAAATTCTGCGATTGTTCCTGTTTGTCTCTATAAGGAGTCTGACTTCCCCTTCAGCTTTTTAACGTTGCTAAGTCGGTGTTTGTTGAAGTCTTAAGCATTGTTTAACATTTTTTAACATCAGGAGAGCGGGATGGCTAAGTCTAAGTCCGTATATATTTGTAGTTCCTGTGGTGCTGAGTCTGGGCAATGGTATGGGAAATGTCCATCCTGCGATACTTACAATTCCTTGGAAGAGAATCTTTTATCACCTACAGCTAACAGTAATCGAGGTGGTTGGCAAGCTGATAGCCACTCTCATCTTAAAGCTGGAACCACTGGACAGACTAAACCAAGATCTTCTCTCAAATTCTCGGAGATTTCTGATAACGTGCAGATGCGATTTGCATCAGGTTATAGTGAACTCGATCGCGTTCTCGGTGGCGGTGTCGTTCCGGGTTCGTTGGTTTTGATTGGTGGCGATCCTGGTATTGGTAAGTCTACACTACTTTTGCAAGTAGCGCATAAAATTGCCATAGAACATCGGGTTCTCTATGTCTGTGCAGAGGAGTCGGGACAACAGGTGAAACTCCGTGCTTCTCGTTTGGGTGTCTGCGAGATGCCTGTGGAGAATGAAAGTAATAATGGTACGGGAAAAAAGCGTGGTAAAAAAGGAGAATTGGGTGATGAGGTGTCTCATTCAAATTCCGCAGATCCTAATTCTGCTAATGGAAGTAAAAGTCTGCCAATTAATGAACCAAATCTTTATGTTTTAGCAGAAACTGATTTGGAGGAGATTTTGCGGGAATTGGAGTCTCTCAAACCACAGGTGGCGGTAATTGATAGTATTCAGACTATTTATTTAGCTACTTTAACTTCTTCACCAGGTTCCGTGACGCAGGTGAAGGAATGTACGTCTGCTTTGATGCGGGTGGCGAAGCGGGCAAATATTACTTTATTAATTGTTGGGCATGTGACTAAGGAAGGCGCGATCGCAGGCCCGAGAGTTTTGGAACATTTAGTAGATACTGTACTATATTTTGAGGGCGATCGCTTTGCTTCTCATCGGTTACTCCGCTCTGTGAAAAATCGCTTTGGTGCTACTCACGAAATCGGTATTTTTGAAATGGCGGATAAGGGTTTACAGGAAGTTTTAAATCCGTCTGAGTTATTTTTAGGTAATCGGGATGAGATGAGTCCGGGAACGGCTACTGTGGTGGCTTGTGAAGGGACTCGTCCAATTTTGGTCGAATTACAAGCATTAGTTGCTCCGGCAAGTTATGGTGCGCCACGGAGGTCAACTACAGGGATTGATTATAATCGATTGCAGCAAATTCTCGCAGTCTTGGAAAAGCGGGTGGGGATTCCTTTATCAAAATTGGATGCTTATGTGGCGACGGCTGGCGGGTTGGGGGTGGAGGAGCCAGCAGCAGATTTAGGCATCGCAATCGCAGTTGTGGCTAGTTTTCGCGATCGCATTGTCGATCCGCGTACAGTAATGATTGGGGAAGTGGGTTTGGGCGGACAAGTGCGCTTGGTTCCTCAGATGGAGTTACGGTTAAAAGAAGCTGCAAAATTGGGGTTTAAAAGAGCAATTATTCCCAAGGGTCAAGTTTTGCCAGATATGGGTTTAGTAATTGTACCTGTGGCGAGGGTTTTAGATGCGATTATTGCGGCTTTACCTGGAGGATTGCGACAGAATTTGGATGAGGATGATGAGGAGGATGGTGAAGATTGAATTATAGCGGTTTTCAGTTGGATGAAGTACATCTTAGAAACCGGGTTTCTTGAAGAAACCCGGTTTCTTTTTAGTTTATCTATCTAAAGCAAAAAATGCTGTAAAAATACGATGGTTAGGAATATCAATAATCTGAATAATCCCATGCGTAATTTGAAGATACGCCCCCGAGTTGACAGTTGCGATCGCGTGAGCTAGGATGGACTAGATGCAAGTTCATGTAAAGACGGCTACTAATTACAGTAATTTTCAGGTATGTGAGGTACAAAGAAACCGGGTTTCTTTGAGAAACCCGGTTTCTGGGATTTACTTGAGAAATCTCCAATGTGCTGTATCTAATTCAAGACTCAGCGAAAATGCCGGACTTTCAGGAATTGTGCATTTCAGGTTGTATCACTAAATAAACTCCCGAAAAGATTTAATCTATCGAGATCTAAAACCTGAAATGATAGAAGGTGATTGATATTGAATATTACTGATTCCTGGGGACACCCTCTTATTTTTACCCGTTCCCAAACCCAACCTCGCGTTGCTTTATTCCTTCGCAATCTTGCGGGTGGTGGAGCAGAAAGGGTAATGTTAAACTTAGCTTGCGGTATCGCCAAACAAGGTGTCAAGGTTGATTTATTGCTCACCAAAGCCGAAGGAGAGTATCTAAATAGAGTACCTGATGAAATTAGATTAATTGATTTTAATGCCGCTAACTTTGGTAAAGATAGAATATTCAACCTCCCCACAGGTTTTACCTCTACAGGTAGTTTGCCCAAGTTAATAAGTTACCTCAAACAAGAGCAGCCACTGGCATTAATTTCCGCCACCCACTATCCTAATGAAATTGCGGTTATTGCTAAACATCTTGCTAGAGTACCGACTCGCGTAATAGTATCGGAACATACTACTCTTTCGGTGGAAGCACAAAAAGTAGAACAGGTTTCGGCACGGTTAATTCCCATGACAGCACGATTATTTTATCCTTGGGCTGATGGTATTATTACTGTTTCTCAGGGAGTAGCTAATGATTTATCTAAGATAACTGGTATTGGGAAAGAGCGGATACAAGTTATTTACAATCCAGTGATTACTCCAGAGTTATTCAACAAGGCAAAAGAAGCTGTTAATCACCCTTGGTTTCTACCTGGAGAAGCCCCAGTAATTTTGGGGGTGGGGAGACTGGTAGCACAAAAAGACTTTTCCACTTTAATTCGTGCTTTTGCCAAAGTGCGACAGGTAAAACCAGCACGATTAATGATTTTGGGGAGTGGGAGAGAGTCAGAAACACTTAAAGCTTTAGCGCGGGAATTGGGAATAGAAAAAGATGTAGATTTTGTAGGTTTTGTGGATAATCCTTTTGCTTATATGCAGCGAGCAAAATTATTTGTTTTATCTTCAGCGTGGGAGGGTTTACCAACGGTTTTAATTGAAGCATTAGCAGTAGGAATTTCTGTAGTTTCTACTAACTGCGAAAGTGGTCCTGCGGAAATATTAGATAATGGTAAATATGGGGAGTTAGTATCAGTTGGGGATAGTAATACGATGGCTGAAGCAATTTTGCGGGTGTTGTCGGGGCATTCTCAGTTAGTTGATTCTGAATGGTTGGGGCAGTTTACTTTGGATACTTCTATCCAAAACTATTTGAATATTTTGGGAATAGGGAGATAATTGGAGGTTAATTATAATAAAATATCCCACTAATTTGACCAAGTTTGTAGTAAGCGCTTCAGCGCTGAAGCGCTTAGTACTAACAAGAGTAAGCTAGTATAGTTAAGGAGAGAAAGCAATCGCTATGAATAAATTAAAATCCATAGCATTTATCATACCAGACTTAGATGGAGGCGGTTTACAGCGGGTAGCACTAAACTTACTCCAAGGATTTGCTATGGAAGAGATTCCCTTAGACTTAGTTGTTGCTAATGGGGAAGGGCAATTTAAGCAAATGATTCCATCGGGAGTACGAGTTATAGATTTAAAAATACCAATTCAGCCCCGATTCAGCAGTGTTATCCAAATTATCTTACCCCTAGTGCGTTATTTACGGAAGGAAAAACCAGAAATATTAGTCTGTCACTTATTTACCTCTAATGTTGTGGCGGCGATTGCCAAAATTATCGCCCTATCTCCAGTTAAGTTAGCCTTCGTAGAACATATTTCTTTAGCTGATAAAAAAGATAGACTTAATACACTTCAGGAAAAGTTTCTACCCATAGCGATGCAATGGCTTTATCCAACTGTAGATGGAGTTATTGCAGTATCAAAAGGATTAGCGCGAGAGTTGGAAAGTTACTTGCATCTCAAGGCTGATTCTATCAAAACTATCTATAATCCTGTCTTGGCTACCAATTTATTAGTTAAAGCACAAGCACAAGTAGAACATCCTTGGTTTAAAGATGGGGAACTTCCTATAATTTTAGGTGTGGGGCGATTGGTAAAACAAAAAGACTTCACCACTTTAATACGTGCTTTTGCTATTGTTCGACAATTTCAACCCAGTAGATTAGTAATTTTGGGTGAAGGTGAACAAAAAGATAGGTTAATGGCTTTGGCTCGGGAATTAGGAGTAGAAAATGATGTAGCGTTTTTAGGTTTTGTTGAAAATCCATATAGTTATATGGCACGTTCATCGGTATTTGTGTTATCTTCAATTCAAGAAGGTTTGCCGACTGTATTGATAGAAGCAATGGCGATAGGGACTCCAGTTGTTTCCACGAATTGCCCTAGCGGTCCAGATGAGATTTTGGCTAATGGTAAATATGGAGAATTAGTGCCTGTTGGTGATAGTAAAGCTATGGCTGATGGGATTTTACGGGTGTTATCTGGTCAAGTTAAGTCAGTTGAGGCGGATTGGATTAATCAGTTTACATTGGAAGCAGCCACTCAACATTATCTGAATATTTTAGGTGTCAATAAATATGAATCAGTTTAAAAAACTTGCTGTTGTAATGCCAAACATGGCTGCTGGAGGTTCAGAGCGAGTTGTCTTGAACTTGCTTAAAGAGATACTGAAAAAAGATCTAAAAATAGAAATAGACTTAGTGTTAGGTGCAGTTGAAGGTTCATGGATCAACAAAATTCCCTCAGAAGTCCGAGTTATTGATTTAAAAACTCCTATTGGCCCAACATTTAAAAAAATTAGCCGAGTCACATTTCCCTTATGCGGCTACTTACGAAAAGAAAAGCCAGATCTGGTGCTATCTAACTATTGGTATTACAACGTATTTGTTGTGTTAGCTGTTGCTTTATCAAGAATTAATACCTACTTAGTCATTGTTGAACACGGTTCTTTCTCTGTAATCAAAAACAAAGGAACTATACCTTGGCTAATCCCTCTCCTGATGCGCTGCCTTTATCCCCAAGCTAATTCTATCGTAACCGTATCCAAAGGATTAGCACAAGAATTAGAAGATGATTTAAAATTAAAACCTGGTTTAATCACAACAATTTATAACCCTATCATTGAGGAAAGATTATCCCAAATATCAAAAGAATCAGTCACTCATCCTTGGTTTCAAGATGGAGAAATTCCAGTTATTTTGGGTGTGGGTAGACTGTGCAATGTCAAAGATTTTCCAACATTGATTCGTGCTTTTGCACTTGTGCGGAAGAAACTACCCGCTCGCTTGGTAATTTTAGGTGATGGAGAAGATAAACCAAGACTAATGGATTTGGTGCGCGAGTTAGGTTTAGAAGATAATGTGGCGCTACTTGGCTTTGTGGAGGATCCATATAGCTATATGGCACGTTCATCGGTATTTGTTTTATCTTCAATTGTGGAGGGTTTAGGAAATGTATTGATAGAAGCGATGGCGCTGGGAACACCACTAGTATCCACAAATTGCCCTAGCGGTCCGGCAGAAATTCTGGATAATGGTAAGTATGGGGAATTAGTGCCTGTTGGTGATAATAAAGCTATGGCTGATGGAATTTTACGGGTGTTATCTGGGGATATTAAGTCTGTAGATTCAGGTTGGTTAAAGCAGTTTACTGTAGAAGCAGCCACCCAAAACTATCTGAATATTTTAGGTATCAATAAATATGACTGAACCACTTGTGAGTATCATTATGCCTGCTTACAAGGCTGAAAAACTTATTCCGGAAGCATTGGCTTGTGTTAAGGCACAAACTTATAAAAACTGGGAACTTATTGTAGTCGAAGATGCCTCTAATGACGCAACAGAAGCAATTGTTAATGAGTTTGTCATAGAAGTTGGGGAAGATAGGGTACAATATATTCGCCACGAGTACAATCAAGGAGTAAGCGGTGTCAGAAATACAGCTATTAATCAGGCGAAAGGAGAGTATTTAGCGTTCCTCGATTATGACGATCTTTGGAAAGCATATCATTTGGAAACAGCAGTAAATACCCTCCAGAAAACTGGCGGAGATATCGTTTACTCTACAGTTGAAATGTTTCAGGATGGTACGGATAAAATTATTGGGATATGGGGTCCTTCTCAAAAGGATGTAGATGAGTTCCCGGCTAGTCTTTTAGGAAGAAATTATATAGCTAGTAACGTAGTTGTGATGAAAAGCTCTATTCCGGAAAAAGTGGGTTATTTTGAAATAAATCTGAAAGCCGCTGAGGATTTGGATTATTGGTTAAGGATAGCAGAAGCTGGGTTTAAATTTGTTTATATTCCTGGTGTATATGGCAGTTATCGGAAAAAACAATCATCTAGTTTAACCTCTCAAGCTGCGATGGTAGCTGAATATCACGCTATGGTAATTAGAAAGCATTGGTATTCGCCAATTCTTTCTCAAAAAACTCGCCAGGAGGCTGCTTTACTGTATCATCTGAAAGCTGCTAAGTTTAATTTGAAGAATAATCCGCTAAAAGCCGCTGAGTTTTTGTTATGGATAATGGTACTCAATCCTCAAGGTTTTTTATTAAAATTGTTCAATTTACTAAAAGGTAAGTGAATGGATATGATGAAATATTTGACTTTTCCCCCAACCCGCCAGAGAATAAATTCTCTGTCTAATAGCTTAAGTCGGTTGAAACCGACTGGAATAAATGAAATACTTTTTAGTCCATTTCAATGGACTTTAGGGTTTAATGTAGGGTGGGCAGTCCCCAATATAGATTGAAAAGCTGATGATTACCTTAGTGGGGACTGCCCACCCTACGGTTATTGAGAAGGGTGCAAGATCTCAGTTGAAACCGACTGAAATAAATGAACGGTTTTTTAGTCCATTTCAATGGACTTTAGCTATTAGCCAGTGGTTTTAACCACTGTCGGGTTATTGCAAATGGTGCAAAATTTTACATCCTCTATTTCCCAATATTATCATGCCAAAAATCAGCGTAATTGCCCCCTGCTACAATCAAGAAAAATACATCGCCAAAGCGATTGATAGTATGCTAGCCCAGACATTTACAGACTGGGAACAAGTTATCGTCGATGACGGTAGTACCGATAATTCCGCTGAAATTATATTATCTTACACCCAAAAAGACTCGCGAATTAAATTAGTTGAACAGCCGAATGGTGGAGTACAAAATGCCCGAAATAATGGCTTTAAAGCTTGTTCTCATCAAAGTGAATATTTGTTATGGTTTGATCCAGATGACTGCCTAGCACCACAGATGCTAGAAGTGATGGTGAATTACCTCAATACCCATCCTCACGTCGGTTTGGCATTCTGCGATTATTATGTTATTTCTAGTGAAGATAAAATTATTAAAACAGCAAAAACACCTCGACGTATTCCTTCCCGATTTGGGATCGAAGACTTACCCTATCAAACACCAGAAACTCCATTTATATCAGTAGGATTTGATTGCATACCCGAAGCAATGGCTATGGTGCGACGTACCATTTACGAACAAACAACAGGATGGGGTGAGTGGTTAAATCAAGGTGGTGAAGGGTTAGATTTATTTCTTCAGGTGGTGCTCCTGAGTGAAGTCCATTTTATTTCCCAAAACTTGTACTATTATCGCCGACATTCTCAGCAGGTAACACAGACTACTGTGAAGTTTGAAGTTCAGATGCAGAAGCTAATTACTAAATGGAAAGAAAGCAGAGAAATACCAGAAGAATATAAAGCAAAATACGCAGAATTGGCGTGGTGGTGGGAACATCGATTTTTGCCTTACTTATGGGTGAAAGAAGGGAGGGCAATGATGCGTGATACCTCTGGCGGGCAAAGCCATCACAAATACATTTCAGGAATCAGGTTACATCTTAGAGCCATTAAACCTTATTTGATGTCATTGCTATTCAATAAGAGTTAGCACCATTGTCACCAGAGAGACTTAAACTGTACGCTGCAAAAATAAGATCCAATTATGGAAACAAATTTTTTGTTTAATCTGGAACCCGGCTTCAATCAACTTAGATTCAACGAATTCTGCTTGCTCGTATCCAATTTGCTCTGGATGAATCTCAATTAAAATTTTCTGGACGTTATGCCAATCAGCATAAGACATCAACTCATACTCTCCTCCTTCAATATCGATGATTAAAAAAGAAGGATTAATCCGACGTACTTCTTGATTGAAGGATTTAACGGGAATCTCAATCGGTTGACTATTAGGGTTTTTCTGGATCTTAGAGGAACTCCAAAAATCTTTTTCTATGTAAAATAGTTCTTTTCCATTTTCCTTACCAATCAAACAAATATCAAGAGTAGGTTTTACTTGATTGAGCTGATACAAGTCGCGAATCGGTTTTTCTAAATTGGGATTTGCTTCGTAGGCGAAAACTCGATCCGAACCATTTTTTTTAGCTACATAACAAGATAAAAATCCCAATCCAGCACCAATTTCCATCACAGTATCATCGGCGGCAAGCCGAGATTTCAGAACTCCCATTTCACAGGATTCATACCCACCCCTATATAGATCCTGACGTATAATATTAGAAATATGTTCACCCAGAGGAATAACAATTCCTTCACTTTTAATCACCCCAGGTTTTCTAATCGTTCGATACCAGAAAAGAATCTGCTGTTTACAGGCTCGTAACAGAATCTGATATCGGTTAGATATGCGATCTCGCCAGTTTGTACTAGGTGTTTCAGCGCCGTTAGCTCGACGGTTGAAGAGAGGAGCGCGAATCAGCCAAGACAATACATTTAGGGACACGGATAAATTCTCCAATTAAATTTTATTAACTTAGGATTTCTCTTGATATTTTAGCATTAATAATGACTCAACTGATGGTTCTGTAAAAAAACTAAACAAATGGACTTCCCCTCTAATCGCGTGTTTTTGTGTTATCTTGTACTTGGAAAGTATTTGGTAATTTTATTGTCAATCAGATAAAAAATGAACCTTAAACAAAAGCGTGTCACCTGGTTAATTCCTGTAAAAAATGGAATGCCATACTTGCCAGAAACCTTAGCATCAATTGAAGCACAAACAGATAAAAACTGGCAAGTTATTGTCTGGAATAATGGTTCAACTGATGACACTGTAGCAGAACTTCAAAAATGGATTCCTTCACGGTTACCAGGAAAAGTTATTACAGGAGATCCCCTGAGTGTTGGAGCTTCTTTAGCCAGAATGGTAGAAATATGCGATACAGAATTTTGCGCTCGCATTGATGCAGATGATGTCAATTTACCGGAACGACTGGAGAAACAAATTGCTTTTTTAGATGCCCATCCAGAAGTAGCAGTTTTAGGTAGTAAAATTCATATCATCGATGCTAGTGGTGTGAGAACACAGGAGTACACTACGCCGTTAGATTCCAATGATATTGTTCACGGATTATTGAGCGACAATCTCATCTATCATCCATCTGTTATGTTCAGACGCTTGGCAATTTTACAGGTTGGCAACTATCAGGATTTATATCCAGAAGATTACGATCTCTGGTTACGAGTTGCTACTCGCTATAAATTAGCCAATTTAGATCTAGCATTGGTATGCTATCGAGTTCACAGTCGCAGCACTACACAAATTGCGATCGCTCAAAATAAATCAACTCCTTTGACGAATAAATGTTTTAGTAAGAATGCTTCTCTATTATATGGTTTATCACCAAAAGAAGCTATATTACTTCGAGAATGTCGGCATCCTTTTGCCACGATCCCTCTCTATAGAGTTGCCAAACATTTACATAAGACTCAGGGAGGCAAATTTCGGGATATATTTCTATCCAAATCATTCATTATTAGTACCAGACAATTGATATCTCCTAGAGATATTATTTCTCGGATAATTTGGTGGATCTTGTGGTATTATCTCAGATATTAGGACAAATAATACTATCCTATAAAACTATGAACAGAGAAATAGCGAAAGAAAACCTCAGCTTACTAAAATCAATTTTAGATAAGTATGGAATTACCTTTTGGTTAGCTTGGGGAACCTGTTTAGGTGCGATTCGAGAGAAAAATTTTATCGCCAACGATGAAGACACAGATGTTGAAATATATATTCAAGATTGCCAGCGGGTTATTGCCTTACTGCCTGAATTAAAAACTTTAGGTTTTCAGCGTATTCCTTGGAGTTCTACGACAATACGGCTACGACGAAAAAAAGAAGATATTGACATCTTTTTGGTAAAACCTGTCAAAAAAGGAAATGATATTATTGGTTGGATAACCGACGGTGACTTAATAGAAGTAGATTTTTTCAGCGAACTAGATCAAATTAAATTTTTAGGAGAAATATACAGAATACCGAAAAATCCAATTGCCTATCTACTATATCTCTATGGTCCGACATGGCAACAACCAATTGATGACTTTTGGGATTATCACAACAAAATGAGCCGCCAATGGAGCAAAAAAAATTGGAACATACCTCAAGAAAACTTAAGATTAATTAAAGAAATTTTTGACCGACACGGAATTAGATTTTTCCTAGCTAAAACAACTTGCTTAGATTTAGTCATATCCCGTCAAGCCAGCGACGATGATATCGGGATTATGATTGGCACTTATATCACAGAAAAAGGTAAAATATTGGCAGTAATGCCAGATTTATACCAACTTGGATTTGAACCATTCAAAGTTTCTAGTCTCAAAAGATGGAACACTGTCATTATCCGAAATGGTGAAAAAATTCTCATTGAGATTATGGAGAAACCTGGCCTAATTCAACAGCTTAAAGGATATCGATGGATTTGCAGGCAAACCCCTTATTACAGTGATTTTTTCTCCCAACTAGAATCAGTGGAGTTTCTGGGTGAAAAATATCCTATTCCACAGAAATACCCAGAATATTTAGCCTATCTATACGGAGCATCATTTTGGCAAGAAGCGGAATTCCAAGTCTTTAACACTAGCCAAAAACTCGCTTTACTCACTCAAAAATTGCAACAAGAGGGACAAATAGAAATATCACTCAATCAGACTTGGCTAAAAGAGCGATATCGACCATATTCCTGGACATATCACTTATTGACTCCCTATCATGACAGGATTACTGTTAAAAAAATTGATAATTCAATCCAGACAGGAATGATTGTATTGGTGGAAGAGATAGAATTGCTTTCAATTAAACGGGTAGTGGAAGTCACTGCAGAAGGTAAAGTTTTACTCACTAGCGATTTTCGAGGTGACGGCGACATTTTGTTGGCGGTTAACAATATTATCGGTCAAGTTACTACCCTCCACACCCGATGGGGTTTTTCAATTCCTCTATCAGTTACAGCTTTACAATTACTATTCTTAGGTAAACCTTTATTGAAAAAAATCCACCGATTTGCCAAGAAAATATTTTCCTAGCTAGATGCCAGACTTCTTAAAGAATTTGGGCATCTTAAATTTTGGTCTTATTTTCTAAAACCTAGCTGTAACAATAAGATTAAAGAGAAAAGAAAATGACAGTTATTCCTAAAAAATGGATGCCAACCTGCTCAATGAAACGTGTGATTCTCCATTGGACAGCAGGAGGATATAAAGCTTCAGTCATAGATAAATCTCATTACCATATCCTGATTGAAGATGATGGCAAATTAGTCAAGGGAACGCACTCTATTAAAGACAACGTTTCCACCGAAGACAATGTTTATGCAGCACATACTAAAGGTTTAAATACGGGATCGATTGGTATATCTGTTTGCTGTATGGCAGAGGCAATTGAAACACCTTTTGAGGCTGGTTATTTTCCTATGACTAAAATTCAATGGGACAAAATGGCACAAGTTGTTGCTGAATTATGCTATTTTTACAATATTCCAGTTACTCCAGAAACTGTACTAGGGCATGGTGAAGTAGAAGCTATACTTGGAATACCTCAGACAGGTAAGTGGGACCCAATGATACTACCTTGGAATTCCGATCTCAGTAAAACTGAAGTCGGTAAAGAGTTTCGCGACTTGGTAAAACAAAAAATATCTGCTCTTAGTAGCGATACTAATTCCATTTCTAAAATGGTAATACTTCACTTATTACTCAGAATCATCACTTATATTTCTATTTTTGCTATATTTCCGGCATGTTTTTTTGAATATAGCAACAATATTCAAGCCATTATCATCAAAGGTTTATTTTTATTTCACTATTCAACTCTATTACCCGTATTGATTTTATCTTTCTATAATCCTAGTACAACATCTTTTATTTTGATAACCCAGCGGATATTAAAAACAAGAGGAGAAACATCTGAAATCGATCGTGTTTGGGTCAATTATAAACAGATGTCTGAAAACATCCGTTGGGCAGCAGTTGCCAGTGAGGATTGGCTTTTTCCACAACACTTTGGATTTGATTTAAGAGAGATTTTGAATTGCTGGCGTAGCAACCGTGCAGGCAATAAAGTTAGAGGAGGTAGTAGTATCACTCAACAGTTAGCCAAAAATCTTTTCCTAAGTCCATCTCGAACTTACTTTCGCAAAATAATTGAAGCTTATCTAACTTTACTCCTAGAGGGAATTTTAACGAAAAGAAGAATTTTGGAAATTTATCTCAACATAGTTCAGTTTGACAATCGAGTATTTGGAGTTGAAGCAGCAGCTAACCACTTCTTTAATAAACCTTCAAAAGATCTAACATTAGATGAGTCATCTTTGCTGATAACAGTTTTAATTAATCCAGTCAAATACAAGGTTAATAATCCTTGTGAATTAGTTCTTCAGCGTCAAAAAAATATTGCAGAAACTGCGATCAAACTTAAGAAAAAATATCCAAAAGTATCTTCAAAGTATGCTTTTTTATTTGATTAGTCTTACTGGGATCTGGATTTTGGTTTTATTTACTAAAACCTAACTGATTTATAAAATCTGATGAATCAAAACATTAAACCGATACTGACTATTCCCATAGCCTCGGATATCTTGATCTTCAATCGTCACTTCCACAGATAAATTTGCCAAGACTTCTCGGAACCAATCTTTACTAAAGTACAAGTGATCTAAACCTCGATATTTTTCTTCATATTCAGCCTCACCCATCATTCCTTTTCTCATCAAGAGCGCTCCTGACTTCTTAGAAAGATCTGGAATCTCAAATACTCCAATACTTTTCTTAGCAATTTTCACCATGTTATGAAGAACCGTGGCTGCATAGTCATAATTGGGAAAGTAAAGAAAAACACTATTTGACACGACTATATCAAATTGATTTTCCAGTGAAATATCAATTGCTTCCCCCAGGCTAATTGCTGCTTTTGGCATCGTATCTTTCGCAATCTTGACCAATTTGGCAGAGTAATCAATCCCAGCCACTGGATTTCCTTGTTGGTAGAAGGGATAAAGCAAAGCACCTGCACCACAACCCACTTCAAATACTGAATCATCTGGACTAATTCCCAACTTGATGGCTAGGCGTTGAATGTAATCTATCCAGGCAGATTCTTCAATTCCTCCGTAAGCTGTATCAAAACCATCTGCGGCGATCAATGATGCTAGAATAGACTTATGTGTGTCTGTTATCTCTTTGCGATTCCAGATCGTATACCAGTTATTTATCATGTTCATTTAATTGTTAATATTCGTTGACGCGATCGCAAAAAACCTAGCTTTTCCAGGTTTGTTGACATTGGTGCAAGTTCTCAATTTTAACCTACACTGAATATCAATGTAAAGATCCTCTCGGCAAAGTCCCAAGACGTTTATCAACACAAAAAACCTTAGCCATTCAGCCGTAAAAATCAATGAAAGCAATTATCCTAGCCGCTGGCAAGCGGATGCGCCCCCTTACCCTAACAACTCACAAAACCCTCTTAAAAATTGGCGATCGCACCCTTCTCGACCGTATAATTGACCTATTGATTGCCAATCAAGTCACCCAAATTACCATCGTAACAGGCTATCGATCGGAAGAAATACGAGAACACGTCACGACTCATCACCCATCCCTCAATTTCCAATTTATTCACAACCATCGCTATGCTGAAACTAATAACATCTACTCCCTAGCAATGGCAATCGAGGAAATACTTATAGACGATGATATTGTACTCATCCAAAGCGATTTAGTTGTCGAATCTTCCGTATTTAAACGGCTATTTGCTTCACCTCATCCCAATGTAGCACTCGTCGATCGCTATTGTACAGGTATGGATGGCACAGTTGTTACTGTCCGTTGCAAAAACAAGATCCAATGATAGGAACAATTTTTTTGTTTAATCTCGAACCCAGCTTCAATCAACTTAGATTGAACGAATTCTGCCTGCTCCTGTCCGATTTGCTGCGGATGAATCTCAATTAAAATTTTCTGGACGTTGTACCAATCAGCATAAGACATCAACTCATACTCTCCTCCTTCAATATCGATGATTAAAAAAGAAGGATTAATCGAACGCAATTCTTGATTGAATGATTTGACAGGAATCTTAATCGGTTGACTATTAGGATTTTGCTGGATCTTAGAGGAACTCCAAAAATCTTTTTCTATGTAAAATAGTTCTTCTCCATTTTTATTGCCAATCAAACAAATATCAAGAGTAGGGTTCACCTGATTGAGCTGATACAATTCGCGAATCGGTTTTTCTAAATTGGGATTAGCTTCGTAGGCAAAAATTCGATCCGAACCAATTTTTTTAGCTATATAAGCAGATAAAAATCCCAATCCAGCGCCAATTTCCATAACAGTATCATCGGTGGCAAGGTGAGATTTTAGAAATCCCATCTCACCGGACTCATACCCACCCCAGTATAGATTATCACGTATAATTTTAGAAATATGTTCACCCATAGGAATAGCAATTCCTTCACTCTGAATTACCCCAGGTTTTCTGATCGTTTGATACCAGAAAAGAAGCTGCTGTTTACAGGCTTCCAACAGAAGTGAGATCGCGTGTTTTTGTGTCATCTTGTGAAACGAATAAATGTTTGAGCAATAATCCTTCTCGGTATTATCGTAGACATTAGGAGGATTGATGAAAGATCTTAGGTAAATCTTAACGATCGGGTAGACTATCCGATAATAGCATCAAGTTCATCAAGAATTCTGATATCTGTATCGACATCAAATTTTCTAGCGAAGTGCGCTGAGGATGCCAGGAGTTTTGGCAGATCTTCAAATAGGAGCGTTTCTGGGTGCTTCCCTTCCTTTGACCAATCGATATAACGCCAGTGATTATTTTTGATTTTGAGGTGAGGATTGTTACACAGTATCGTCTGATAATAGGATTCGTCTGGAATCTCCACCTGACAGTAGTGGGAGGCTAATGAAGGCTTTGTAGTATGAAAGTCAATCAGATATTCTGCTGCTTTGCGGTTAGCACAAAACCACTGTCCTCCAGCAAAGCAACGAAATTTACTGGAAAAGGGCAGAAAATATCTTGTTAATAGTGGGTGTTTTAAAGTCAATTCTCCATTGGTTAAACGGAGATTTATGTTGGGAAACGAGAACTGAAACTTTACAGTACAGTATCTTTCATAGCACTTTCTTTGCCAATCCCTCTCATAATCATTATACTTAATTGGCTCATGTTCGATATAAACATCATAGGATCTCGAAGCTAAATCATCCAGTATTTGATTTGCTGGTTTGATTGGATAATCTGCTCCACTAAGTAATATAAACCAGTCTGGTGAATCGGGGGTTTGATACATTAATCTAAGTGCCCGCAGTGTAGATTCTACAACAGAAAAATTCCCCCACCCAGTCTTTATGTGAGGGTGTACAAGCAAAACATTCTTTGATAAGGCATCTATCGGGAAGTCACTTTGGAAAAAATCATGATGACAGACAATCGGGGGGCAATCGAACATACTATTTAGTCTGGTGACTAACCGAATAATCTGATGGGGTTTGGTATGAGTCAGTAGGATGAAACCAATTGGCGCTGACATGATTCCTTCACTTAAATCGTAATGAGTATGATTTTACCCTATACTGAATATTAATGTAAAGATCCTCTCGGAAAAGTCGAAAGACGTTTATCAACACTAAAAAAACATTAGCCATTCAGCCGTAAAAATCAATGAAAGCAATTATCCTAGCCGCTGGCGCTGGTAAGCGGATGCGCCCCCTTACCCTAACAACTCACAAAACCCTCTTAAAAATTGCCGAGCGCACTCTCCTAGACCGTATAATTGATCTACTAGTTGCCAATAAAGTCACCCAAATTACCATCGTAACAGGCTATCGATCGGAAGAAATACGAGAACACGTCACGACTCATCACCCATCCCTCAATTTCCAATTTATTCACAACCATCGCTATGCTGAAACTAATAACATCTACTCCCTAGCAATGGCAATCGAGGAAATACTTATAGACGACGATATAGTACTCATCGAAAGCGATTTAGTTGTCGAATCTTCCGTATTTAAACGGCTATTTGCCTCACCTCATCCCAATGTAGCACTCGTCGATCGCTATCGTACAGGTATGGATGGCACAGTCGTCACAGTGGTTGATGGTATCGTCACCAACGTAATACCACCCCACCTCCAAGGAGCAGATTTCAACTTTGCTGATAAATATAAAACCCTCAACATTTATAAATTTTCTAAAGAGTTTTGCCAAGGCACTTTCAAAAACCTCTTAACCTATTATGCAAAAGTAATCGATTCTCAGTGTTATTATGAAGTAATTCTGGGCATGATTATCGCCATGCAGCGAGATGTAATCCATGCAGAAATATTAGAAGGAGATTGCTGGGCAGAATTAGACGATCCCAACGACTTCGACTCAGCCAACTACCTCTTCGATTCAGGAAACCGCTACTCATTAGTTCAGAGATCCCACGGTAGTTATTGGAATTACGATCTCCTCGACTTTTGCTACCTGCGAAACATGTATTTTCCCACAGGTGCAGTTATTTCCGAACTGCGAAATGGACTACCCGCATTGATTCACAATTATGGTAGTTCCCAGGAAATTCTGAATCTAAAACTAGCCTATCATCTATTATGTCGAGAAGAAAATGTGACAGTTCTCAATGGTGCGGCGCAAGTCTATCCGATCCTATCACGTTTCTTTGCCGGACAGCGCGTTCTCCTACCCAGTCCTACTTTTGGTGAGTACCACCGCATCTTTCCCAATGCCGAATATTATTTCGATGAAGTGGGTATCAGTGGACATAGACTCGTTGATAGGGTTCATTCTTACGATGTTATAGTTTTCGTCAACCCCAATAACCCAACAGGAACCACCTTAATTTCAGACTGGATTTGTGGATTAGCTGAGGCAAGTCCAGACAAGTTTATTATAGTGGACGAATCCTTCATCGACTTTTCTAATCAACCCAGCTTAGTTTCACTATTAGAAGAAGATCCATTGCCTAATATTATTGTCATTAAAAGCCTTAGTAAAACTTTGGGTGTACCCGGTATCCGCCTCGGCTATACCTATTCTTTTAATCAAGAATTTAATAATTTTCTCCATTCTAATATCCCCATCTGGAACCTCAACTCCATCGCCGAACATTTTCTGGAGATAATATTAAAACATCGGGATGCGATCGCAAAATCATTTGAACAGACAGCAAAAGATCGCGCCGAGTTTGCCAACATGTTAGAATCTCTGCCCATTGTCGAGAAAGTTTTCCCCAGTGGTGGTAACTTCCTCCTTACCAAATTACACTTAAATCGTCCCCAAGCTAATACTTTAGCTGAGAAATTGCTTGTAGAGCAGTCTATCTATGTCAAAGATGTTTCCAGTCGCTTCCGTGGAGATGGCGCATTTTTTCGATTAGCAATCCGAACAAAAACTGATTCGGATCGCCTGATTAAGCAATTGGAATATAATATCCCCAATATCCCTCACTCCTCTAAGAAGTTGGGGAGCTTAAATCCAAGTGAGTGAGGTATAAAGAAACCAAAGAAACCCGGTTTCTGGGGGGTTTCTGGGATGTAAGAATTAGGAATATACAACAGAGGGCGAGTCAATGGAGTTATTGGTTACTCCGATAGATTTTGGCAGCGATTCGCCCTTACATCTCTATTACTAATGATTCTACCAAACCCGCCATCCCCGCAGCAATTGACGATTGCGGTGCAAAGCCTAAAATTGAGGAAACTTTCGATATATCCGCTTGAGAATCTCGAATATCCCCAATTCTTTCCGCAGCAAAATTAATATCAGACTTCCACTCCGGAAAGCAAGTTTTGAGAATATCAACTAATTGGAGTAAAGACGTAGTTTTCCCCGTACCTAAATTACAGATTAACGAAGATCCCGGTTCCCTAGGAGCGATAAGAGCCTTGGTTAATGCCATCGCGACATCCTTCACATAAATAAAATCCCTCGTTTGCGCACCATTCCCATAAATTGTAATCGGGAAACCTTCTTTCATTGCCTTGACAAAGATAGAAATGACACCCGAATAGGGAGAATCTGGCATCTGACGGGGACCATATACATTGAAGAAGCGCAAGCCAATAAAAGATAACCCTAACTTTTGGCAAAATAAACTAGCGTATTCTTCACTAACTAACTTTTGTAATCCGTAGGGAGAAATGGGATGAGTTGGGAGTGATTCTACTATTGGTAATTGGGTTTGATTCCCGTATACCGCCGCTGAACTTGCAAATACTAATTTGGGAATTTTCAGCATTTGACAAAGTTCGATTACCCTAACAGTAGCCGATAAATTATTATCATGAGCAGCCAAAGGTTCCAACCAAGATGCTGTTACTGATGGTGTAGCTGCTAAGTGCGCTATCCCATCAATTGGTTCAGAAAAATCATCGGGCTGACAGGTTAAAATATCTTTTTGGAGAAGTTTTAGCTGAGGATGGTTGGGTAAATTACTTAAACAACCCGTACTTAAATTATCAACCACTGTCACGCGATAACCTTCAGACAGTAGTTTTTCTGTCAGGTGCGAGCCAATAAAACCCGCACCACCTGTAACGACAAAGTGCATAATTTATTCGATAGTTTATCAGAGGTTAGAGG
>NZ_JAMZMM010000668.1 GCF_024178385.1 Limnofasciculus baicalensis BBK-W-15
ATTCCCATCAGCAATTTTCACAAATAAGGGAATATCCCCATCACTGGTACAGATTAAATCTATGATAAATTGTTTTAAGTCAGGTCGATGGTCGCGGGAATAGCCGTGGCTAATTTTTATGGGTATAGGTTTTGGTTCTTTCCCGGTTATTTCTACTGTTACTGATTCGGATAAATATTTGCCATGAAGATGAAATGAATCCTTTGGCGCTCATCTTGAGTAGAAATACTCATGAGTTTTGACCCTTTTTCTGGTTTGACTCTCCCTTGTGACAGTTGAGGGTGCGGAATGTGGGTTCAATTACTCCCGGCTTTCTTGCTCCCTCATCTTGGAGTACATAAAGCTCAGGTTCAATTGTCTCACTCGGATTAACGCGGCGGTATCCTTTCGCCCATCCAGGTGGAATAGGAATGAAATAAGCCTCTCCAGGATTCGGATCTGGATACATTACCTTCGCAAGTTTTCCTGCCTCAATCATAGCTCTATGGGATAACCACTTACCCGAACCTCCTTGCATCCTTGCATTATTAGCTAGTGTTTGATCGGGAATAGACGGATCGTGTCCCTTTGCAGTATGCTGTAACCCAAGCTGATTGAGAACACCTTGTCTGTAAGGCTTGCTCCCTTTAATTATCCCTTCTTCGGTGTAGTCAAAAGTGACTATCTTCCCGGAAACCAATTCTTCTGTAGGGTTAAATGTGGCTTTTACAGAAAATTGATTGTCACTCTTATCCACCTGGATTTTCTTGAATCCGTAGCGAAGCTTTAGCCAAGTCATTACTGCATAAAAGCCGATCCTGCCCAGTCCTTTATTTAGCTTTTGCCTTAGTGCCTGTCGCGCTTGTTCAAATGCACGTTGCCATTTTTCTCGCTTCCTAAGCTCCTGCTCTTCGTTGCTTCGGTTATGATTATCCTCTCTTCCTTTCCCCTTATCCCCCTTCTTCTTCCCAAAAAACTTATCCTTAACCTTACCCAACTTACCCTTAATCTTACTCCCAATCTTAGCCGCAATCTCCCGCACTTTAGCCGCCACTTTACTAGCCGCCCCACGCAACCGCTTCAACAACCAATTCGCCACAAAATCAATCACCACCACACCAGCCGCCGCCACTGCTGCACCAAAGGGAGGTCCAGCTTGCCCGGTTTTCACTGCTTTCAAAAACGCCATAAAGCGCTCGAATGCCTGTAAAATCCGACTAGCTGTACCCCAAGCTGCTTGCAATCCTTCAATAATTAGCATTACTGTACCCGCAGCAGGTACTATCATTGATACGACTTTTTCGATTAATATTGAAATCAAGACAGCGGGAATTGCCGATTTAATTCCCTCCCAAGCCATTTTACTGACTTCAGTTACATTAATTCCTCCCTGTTTGAGGACGTTCCAAACTGTCATCCCCAAACCTAAAACTTCCTCTACTTTCTGAGAAAACCATTCTTTGACAGCGGTTTGAAAAGAACCCCAGAAATGATTTTTAATCCCATCTGTTGCCCCAGCACCCAAGTTACTTAACCATTGGACTGGATTACCTGAAATGTCTTTAACTATAGCAACCGCCAAGGCGGTTATGGTGTAAAGTTAGAGTAGTCCCTTCTGCTG
>NZ_JAMZMM010000231.1:0-736 GCF_024178385.1 Limnofasciculus baicalensis BBK-W-15
TTTGTAATAACACGGGGCGCACCATAAGACACACAGAGGGGTGTGTCGGCAGAGTCAGATGTGAATAAGAGAAAGCGCACAAAGATTTGTTTTAAATCGGCAGGATTGGTATAATAAACCGTCACGGAACCGCCATTACCGCCATTTCCACCACTACCACCATCTCCCCCCTCACCGCCATCTGCGGCACGCAAATCGCGGGTAACATTGAGCGGTTGTCTTTCACAGTCAGCATCTTCACCATATTTGCCATTTTCGCCATCTTCCCCACTTTCCCCAGAAAGTTCTAAATTTACAGGAGTGCCGTTAGCAAAAATAGTGCGATTCTCACCATCTCTACCACTTCTCCCGCTTCTTCCATCTGTACCATTTCTACCATCATCTCCGAAGTCTCTATCTTGTGAGGAGGCGAGAAGGAAGGAGTCTTTTTGTTGGGCACTCCAAGCAACTAATGGACAGAAAATAGATGTTGAAGAGGGAGCCGAAAAGCTCGGCAATATCGAGAATATTAGAAATAGGGATAGTTTGCTCCAAAAGCGCATCATAATATTATGAAGGATGAAGGATGAAGGATGAAGGATGAAGTATGAAGTATGAAAAGACATGGATGTCAGCCTTTAGCATTGAAAAGATGACTTAATTCGACCATTATTAGTTCCATCTCTAACCTCTAACTCATATCTTGCATCATTCTCAACAAACTGTTCTTTGTAGGGTGGGCACTCCCGAAGATAAC
>NZ_JAMZMM010000231.1:836-9764 GCF_024178385.1 Limnofasciculus baicalensis BBK-W-15
TCGAAAAGCCTAAAATTACGTTAGGGGGGAGTGCCCACCCTACAGTTATTGAAAGTTTTTTGTAGGGTGGGCACTCCCGAAGATAACTCGAAAAGCCTAAAATTATGTTAGGGGGGGAGTGCCCACACTACAGTTATTGAAAGTTTTTTGTAGGGTGGGCACTCCGGAAGATAACTCGAAAAGCCTAAAATTACGTTAGGGGGGAGTGCCCACCCTACAGTTATTGAAAGGCGTGTAATATCTCAGTCTAACCCCTCATCTATTAACCCATTGACTCCTGAAACCAAGCAGTCAAAGCTACCGCCAACGCATCAGCGGCATCATCAGGTTTGGGAATCTGTTCTAAATTCAACTCCCGCGCTACAGCTTCCTGTACTTCATACTTATCAGCATTACCATGACCTGTCAACGCCTGCTTAATTTGGGCAGGCGTAAATTCGATTGTGGGCAGTTTATGCTGTGCCAATACTAACATGACAACTCCCCGTGCTTGAGCGACAGCAATAGTGTTCCCCATCCGATAAAAAAATAGTTTCTCGATTGCCACTAAATCCGGTTTATATTGTTCGACAACGGTATGCAAGTCATCATAAATTGTACATAGTCGTAATCCCATCTCAGTTTTAGATGATGTTTTAATTACTCCAAAATCTATCAATTGGATTGAGTCGCATATAGCTGGTACTATAGGGGTAAAAGGAACACTTACTCCAGCTTTTTTTTCAGTCATTAGGCAGGTAATTGCGCCAAAGCCTAGGATGGCTAGTCCCGGATCGAGTCCCAAAATTCGTTTTTCCATATTATTAAGGTGGGGGAGTAGGGAGATTTTTATGATGTTAAGGAATACTTCATCATATAATCAATGGTATTTTCGTCGCTTAAATAGAAGTTCCCCTGCGCAGAAAGTAGGGCTGGAGGGGGTAACTTCCACAGGATTTAGGGAGTAATACTATATATAGTGGTGTTAATCGGTTATACTCGGGTAACACACACTACATTTAGAGACTTTGCCTAAGTCCTGTTCCCCATAAAAATAGCAATACATACAAGAGTATTGAGAAAAGTAACAAAGTATACATTTCCGTGGCAATCCTAGAGAAACTGTGAAATAATATTAATTAAAGACAGATCGAAAAGATTTTTCTTTCCCCTCAAATAGGGTCAAAAACTTTGCGCCCTACTCTGGCGAGAAACCGCTCCGCGTCTATGCGTAAAAAAAAAATATCCCGATACCCAAGAATCCGATAGGGAGCATCCCGATTTGGAAGAAATGCAGGTTATATTTTTACTCCCCCCTTTGACAAGGGGGGCTGGGGGGTAAAAACTTTGTCAAAAAACGAGTATCTTTGCCAAAGTGGGATGCTCCCATCCGATATCACTACAACCAACAACTAATACCTAATCGGAGAAGAAAAAATGTCTAATTCACTATTAGCAGATGCCGGGACAAGATTACAAGATGCCATGAAATACGTCTCAATATCTGAAGACGCGATTGAACGATTAAAATATCCCAAATTCAGTTTAAACGTATCAATACCAGTCCGGATGGATGATGGCTCATTAAAGATTTTCCAAGGCTATCGGGTGCGGTATGACGATACCAGGGGACCGGGAAAAGGTGGCGTGCGATATCATCCCAATGTTTGCCTAGATGAAGTTCAATCTTTAGCATTTTGGATGACCTTTAAATGTGCCGTTTTAAATCTACCTTTTGGCGGTGCGAAAGGCGGAATTACTGTCAATCCGAAAACATTATCGAAGTTGGAATTAGAAAGGCTGAGTCGCGGTTATATAGATGCAATCGCAGATTTTATTGGGCCAGATGTAGATATTCTTGCCCCTGACGTTTACACCAATGCCATGATTATGGGTTGGATGATGGATCAATATAGTATTATCTGCCGTAAAATTAGCCCAGGAGTTGTGACAGGAAAACCGATGACAATGGGGGGAAGTATTGGGCGCGATGAAGCTACAGCTACGGGTGCTTTTTTTGCAATTCAAACTATTTTGCCCAAATTTGAGCAGCTTCCACAAGAGACAACTGTCGCTATTCAAGGATTTGGTAAAGTTGGGGCTGTATTAGCAGAATTATTGGCAAAATCAGGTTACAAAGTGGTTGCTGTCAGTGATTCTCTAGGGGGAATTTATGCGAAGCAAGGACTAGATATTCATAGTATTCGTCAGCATAAACTCTCTAGTCAAGGGATAAAAGCTGTTTACTGCGAAGGGAGTGTTTGCAATAGTGTCGCCCATGAAGTTATCACGAATCAGGAATTGTTAGCTTTAGATGTAGACATTCTCATTCCTGCTGCATTGGAAAATCAAATTACTGAGGAAAACGTTAATAGTATCAAGGCTAAATATATCTTTGAATTAGCCAACGGACCAACAACCTCTGGAGCTGACAAGATATTAGAAGAGAAGGGAATCTGGGTTTTTCCTGATATTTTAATCAATGCAGGTGGTGTTACCGTTAGCTATTTTGAATGGGTGCAAAATCGGAGTGGATTGTATTGGACTTTAGAGGAAGTCAATCAACGTCTGGAACAAAAAATGGTAGCAGAAACTGAGCAAATTTGGTCAATTTCTCAACAACAATCTATTTCCATGCGGACTGCTGCTTATGTTCATGCGTTGAATCGACTGGGAGAGGCTCTTAGTGCGAAAGGGACGAGAGATTATTATGTTAATAGTCTGGTTTCTTAAATGTGGGATAGATATACCTCATATTCCGCCCTGCTTTCCGTGCAAGATTCAGAATAAATCCCGGTAGAACATTCTCTCCTGAAAGGGTAGCCAGATTTGACAACACTTCCACTTCTTCCCCTTGTCTATAAATCTCCACCTGCCGATTTCTACGATTAATTAACCAACCCAAAAGAGCGCCATTTTCTAAATAGGGATGGACATTACTGAGATTGTGCATCACTATCAACAACCGCCAGAGAATTTATTCTCTGTCTAACAGCTAAAGTCCGTTAAAACGGACTAAAATCCTCGATTACTCAGTCGGTTTCAACCGACTTTAGCTATTAGACAGGGATTTTAATCCCTGTCGGTTATCGCTGGCGGGTGTTGGCGGTTGTCCTAACTATTCAACCCCCTCAATCTTATCCTCAACTTCCTGATACAAATCGCGCAGAAGTTGCAGATTATTCTCACTAGTTTCCCAATACCCGCGTCCATTCACTTCCAACAAAGTAGAAACCACCTTACGGAAAGAATGAGGATTCAGATTCATCAACCGCTTCCGCATCTCTTCATCCTGAATAAACGTAGTATTAGTATCCTCGTAAATCCAGTTATCCACAGCGCCAGCAGTTGCACTCCAACCCATGGTATTAACTAACCGTTTCGATAATTCTCGTACCCCTTCATAACCATGATTTAGCATCCCCTCATACCACTTAGGATTAAGTAGTTTTGTCCGGGCATCTAAACGGACAGTTTCTGATAGAGTGCGGACTTGAGCATTGGCTGTAGTCGTATCAGCAATGTAGGCAGTGGGCATTTTGCCATCGTTGCGAAGAGTAGCGACTAACTTGGTGGGATCTGAATCAAAATAGTGAGAAACATCGGTTAAACTAATTTCCGATGAATCCAAATTCTGGAACGTTACCTCCGCCGTTTTTAGCGCCGCTTCAAAGATTTTGCGGCTCTCCTCCATTGTCCCTGGATTATCAGCAGAGAAGGCAAAAGATTTCCGCGCTAAATACATATTCTGTAACTCAGATTCCTGTTCCCAGGTACTATTCTCCACCGCCAAATTGACATTAGAAGAATAGGAACCGGAAGCATTAGAGAAGATTCGAGTAGCAGCTTGGCGCAAATTTACTCCCATTTCCTCAGACTGTTGTAAGGCGTGTTTGCGAACATAATTCATTTCCAGAGGTTCGTTCGCCTCTGCTGCCATTTTCACAGCTTGATCCAACAGATTCATTTGATTAATAAATAAATCCCGGAAAACACCAGAACAATTCACCACCACATCAATCCGAGGACGACCTAATTCTTCCAAAGAAAGTAATTGCAATTTATTCACTCTTCCCAAAGCATCTGGCATCGGTTTTACCCCCACCATCCACATAATTTGGGCGAGAGATTCTCCGTAGGTTTTGATATTATCTGTGCCCCAGAGTACGCAAGCAATTGTTTCCGGATATTTGCCGCCATTGTCTGCCATTTGCCGCGCTAAAAGTCGATCTACTACTATTTTGGCAGATAGGATAGCCGCAGTCGTTGGGATAGACTGAGGATCGAGGGCGTGCATATTTTTACCCGTAGGTAAAACATCTGGATTGCGAATTGGATCTCCACCTGGCCCAGGAATGACATATTCTCCTTCTAAGGCTTTTAATAATGCCCCCAATTCGTTATCTGCCACAATTTGCTGGAGGCAGAATTCCAGATATTCAAAGATAGGTTTCAGCGCTTGGGTATCTACTTTCGGGTAACCTAACTGATGGAGAACTTCAATCCAAGGTTCTTTTTTGCCCATATTAAAGAAATTGAGCTTAGAAACCTTAGAAACCCGTCCCTCAGCATCTGCTTGTTCTTTTACTAAAGCAGATACAGCTCCACGAGTTGCGAGAACAATATCTTGCAGTAACTGAACATCGGCTAAGATACCTTTGTCATTATTTTGGTAAATCTCATCGATATCCCGCCCAATGCTATTAGCAATTACCCGTGGTAAGCTTTGCATTTCCTCTTCCGCACGATCCAGATTGGATATACTAACTAAAGTTGCGATCGCTTCTAATGCAGTTGGCGGCTTTCCAATCACATGGAGTCCGCAAGGCAGGAGCCGGGATTCAATCTCCATCAGCCTTTTGTACACCATCCCCACCAAGTTATCCCGTTGCTCCGGATTCATGGCGCTAGCATCTATCTCTGGTAAAGCGATATCTTTATCCAGATTCACCAAACGGCATTTATCCATAATCGTATTCACGATTGGAATGCCTCGTCCCGTATCTTTTAGGGTTTGGTAAGAAGCAATTAATTCACTTAATTCCTTTAACCCTTTATAGAGTCCAGCATTTTCTGCCGGAGGTGTCAGGTACGAAATAGTTGCCGCATAACTACGGCGTTTGGCAATAGTCGCTTCGCTGGGATTATTTGCCGCATAATAATAGATATTGGGCAGTGCGCCAATTAAGCTATCTGGGTAACATTCACCCGACATTCCCATCTGTTTTCCTGGCATGAATTCCAGGGAACCATGAGTGCCAAAATGTAGAACAGCATCGGCTTTCCAGATTTGTTCTAAATAGGTGTAATAGGCTGCAAATCCATGGTGTGGACTTGCGGAACGGGAGAATAATAACCGCATCGGATCGCCTTCATAGCCAAAAGTAGGCTGAACGCCGATAAAGACATTACCAAATTGTTTGCCGTAAATCAGTAAATTCTGTCCATCACTATTAAGATGTCCCGGAGGCGCACCCCAATTTTCTTCTAAACGAGTGGAGTAAGGGGTAAACCGTTCGTATTCCATTACCGACATGCGGTAAGCAATATTTAATTCTGGGGTAGCATATTGTGCTTGGGCATCGTGGATAACTTCCTGCATCAGCGCTTCTGCTGACTCGGGTAAATTAGGCAAATCGTAGCCATTATTTTTCAGTGCTTCCATGACTTTATAGATGGAACCAAACACATCCAAATAAGCAGCCGTACCGATATTGCCTTTATCCGGTGGGAAAGAGAAAATCGTAATAGCGAGTTTCTTTTCTAATTTCGGCTTCCGGCGCAGGTTTGCCCATTTCAAGGCACGACGGGCAACTGCTTCGATCCGATCTTGGAGTGCGATCGCTCTTCCTGTAGTACCATCCCTTCCTGATAAAATAATTGGTTCAATTGCCCCATCTAATTCAGGAATGGCTATCTGTAATGCGACTTGAATTGGGTGCAATCCTAGGTCACTTTCTTCCCATTCTTCCGTAGTTTGGAACACTAAAGGTAGTGCCACCATGTAGGGACGATTGAGGCGTTTTAGTGATTCAATTGCTTTAGGATGATCTTGTCGTGCTGGACCTCCCACTAGGGCAAAACCTGTCAGGGATATCACTGTATCAACTAGAGTAATTTCTCCTTGTCCGCTTTTACCGGGGAGGGCTTCATGGAAATAAGCATCCACAGGTTTGGAGAAGTCTAAACCGCCAGCAAATACCGGAATCACGCGAGCGCCCATGGATTCCAATTCTTGCACCATGGCGACATAATGGGCATCATCTCCTGTTACTAGGTGTGTCCTTTGTAAGACTAAACCAACACAGGGAGCAAAGGGATCTTTGAGATCTTCTGAGATATCTTTGCGACTGTTATACCAGTTGAGATATTCTTTGACATCCTCAAACATTTTCGGAGCGAGGGGATGCCAAATACCCATATCGGCATAGACAACCGGATCTTTAAAATTAAGCTTCCGCCCTTTAAGAACGTATTTATCTGCCAACATCAACAGGAAGTTTTCCAGGTTATCGGCGGAACCCCCTAGCCAATATTGGAAGCTCAACATAAAGTTACGAGCATCCTGAGCTTTATCGATGGGCATGTATTTGAGGATTTTTGGCAGCGTCTGCAATAGCTTCAGCATCCCGTCTTGGAAGGATGAGCCAGATTGCTCCTTCCGTTTCCGCATGAATTGCGCGATCGCACTCTTCGATTGTCCCAGTTGTGCCATGGAAAAGCTACCTAGCTTATTCAGGCGCATCACTTGAGGCATCGATGGGAATACAATAGCAGCATCCAGGCGATCGCGATAGGGTTCGACTGCCGCGACTAACTTATCTGCCAAGTCTTCAATAAAGATGAGGGAAGCGATGAAAATATTGGCTTGGGCAATCTCCCGCTTAAACTCCTCATAGTTTTGGGTATCCCGAAGCTCTTCAATCAAATAGCCGCTGATTTCAATGGCTATATCGGGTGATGTTTGATTAATTGAGTTGACAGCGGCGGATAATGCACTCTGATACTGTGGCTCCAGCACGACATAAACCACCTTGAGCAAATGACGGCCATTCAAGGCATCTGGTGTAATGCGGCGAATGGTGGACTTGACGTGGGTGAACATGCGGCTATAGCTCCTTATGATGCGTATTCTATTCTCGTGGATGGGCAATCAGGGGTGAGCTATCGTTACAGTAGTCGCTCACTCTTGATTAAGAAGTGTTCATCTGTGTTTGTATCAGAAAATGTTGACCTGATGGGAGTTTCAGTCCGGATCTGACACAATTCGATAGGAACTTTGGGATATTCCGTTACAAAACTTTACTATAAGCGGAGTGATTACTTTTTTTTTTTAAAGAAAAGTTACGATTTACCATCAACCCCAAATCCTTAATAAGGTATTACACTGTAATTTAGCGTATAAAGTAACAGGGAAAGCCCTCAAACAGTTACTCCATAGCTATGGCATGAAAACACCATCTGATATTGACGGATATATCTAAGAATTGGGGGATCTGGAAGAGCGGTATCTGAACAAATTAAATAGGATTAATATATAGGTTTTTAAGTATTCTGATATAAATTAAAAGCCATGAGTTAGACGAGGCTACCTTTACACAATCGAAACCTGCTATATAGCAATGGTATCATACTGTTATGGACATTGACGATGCGTTGAAAGAGCTTGAAAGCGAGACAAACGTAAAGTTCTCCCGCTTGCTGGCAATAGCTGAGAAATTTTTTGGAAAGCCAAGAAACAGAGGAACAAGTCACTATCCCTTTAAAGTTCCTTGGCAGGGAGAACCAAGGATTAATCTCCAGAAGGAAAAAGGCGGTAAGGCAAAACCCTATCAAGTCAAACAGGTAAAACTAGCATTAATCAAACTTAAAGAGATCCAGAGGGGAGAAAGCAATGAATAATATTGATAACTATGTCAGGCTCTACTCATACCTCGTTAAATACTCTTCCGAAGATGAAGCATATATAGCTCGGTGCATTGAACTTGGCATCAGAGCGCATGGAGATACCCAGGAAGAAGCGATCGCAGAAATTAAAGAAGCTACCAGAGTTCATCTTCTGATGCTTTCTGAGGATGGGGATGAAATTCCAGAACCTTTCTTTCCCACTGCGGAGGTAGCTATCTCTATGACGGGCTACGCCTACGCACTTAAATTTGGTTATTTATAGTGCTATATGATAGATATAACACCGTAACCAATCGGCTTAAAAGCCATATTCTCAACCTCCCGCCCCAACTTAAACCAGTACAGAAATTGCGCCCCAACTTATGATTATTTCTCCCTCTTTACCCACCACAACTAACCCCAATACCGACGATATTGCCGAATGTGGCTGGGGAGTGAATGGAAATTGATTCAGTAGAATATATCCAAAAGTGACAAAGTGCGCTACAGTCTTAATACCAACTCGGTTCTGGTGGGGAGCAGCCACTAGAGGAAACGGGGAAAGTTTGGTGCAAGTCCAACGCTGTCCCGCAACTGTGAGGAGACTAGCCTAGAGGAGTCCCTGAGTCAGGATACCCGCCGAGGGGTTACGTTTGTTTAAATTCATCTGCGAGGTACATGATGACAACTAAATCTATGGTTTTATTAGGGCAAAAGACGGTACGCCTGACTTTATCCACCCCAGTGCAAGCGACTCTCTACACTTCACTGTGTGCTTTAATTCTTTGGACTGTTTATTTCACAACCTATCCACCAGCCCATAATCAACTTCATTCTCTACGCCATCACACTTTGACAGTTAGTTGTCATTAGAGGAAGGAGAAAAGGTAAAGGAAAATAACCTTCCGAGTACTTACGCAAAACATATATCTGTAGGGTGCGTTATGCGAGAGCTAATGCACCATTATTGCTACAGCAGATTTAAAGTGAGTAGGGTATAGAGAAAGGGAGCATCCCACTTTGGCAAATATACTCGTTTTTTGACAAAGTTTTTACCCCCCC
>NZ_JAMZMM010000232.1 GCF_024178385.1 Limnofasciculus baicalensis BBK-W-15
GGTTGGGGAGGGGTCAGACTTATAGCTAGGGGATGAGTAAAGTAGATTTTCTCCCAAACAAATAAACATCATCGCGCTGAGAAATAACTTGAAACTCCGGTTCATTTTTCATGCGTGCCAATAAACTACCGACAACTTGTGGGTTACTTCCCCAACCCGGATGACGGAGATTTAGTAACACATAATCGAACTCAGTTAAGTTAGCTAATTCCGAACCCTCAGTGGTCAACTTAACCACAGAGCGATGAGTTAAATGGGGGGCTACTTGCGCTGGCACTAAAACACCACCTTTAGTTTTAATTTGAGAAATTGCCTCTCTTGTTGCTTTCCATGTATCGATGGATTCCAAATATTTCGAGCCAAAATAACCGAACTTAGCTAAAGCGATAAATGCCACCAATGACCACAAAATAATTACCCGTCGATTTTGGATCGATCCTCTCCCTGCTGCTAGACTAGAAATAACTGCTAGCAAAAGAAAAGGTATAGCAGGCAAAGAGTATTGATGAATTAAATCTTTTTGCGCTTGGTAGTCAGTTATCAAATTCATCAATAATGTTGGTATCGCACCGACTAAAGGAGTTAAATGCTGTGGAGAAAGTCCCCAAATTATGGGGGCTAATAATAAAGCCAGATATTCCAAATTAGGCAGCGTGAAAATCTTTTCTAGTACCAAACCGGGCTTGAGTAGAATATTTTTGACAATCTCCAAAAGTGAATCTCCTAAAAAAGCATAACGTCCTACCGCTTCTACACCATTAGGTCTAAAATGGGGAATAACAACCTGTGTCACAATTAAAAACCAGGCAATACCAGCAGAAAGGGCAATGCTACCAGATAGGCGCTTCTTCTCAAAGACTAACAGCCACAACCCCATCGCTGCGACAGTTAAGGATAAACCATCTCGGCAACCAAAAATCAGGATTAGGGCTAAACAAAACCAACCAATGCGATTATTTCTCGCGGCCAAAACAGCTCCTAACATAGCTGGCAGAGCAATTACTTCACCATGAAAATCAAATAGATTCAGATTAAAAATTAAAGGATATAATAGATATACCCACGCTATTGCTGTGGCTTGCGACTTCTGCAAACCAGCCTGAATCGCTAAGTAAAAAGTCGGTAATGCCCCTAACGCCAAGGCAACTGCCTGTATAGCAAACAACCAGTAAACAGAGGGATAAATTTTGTAGAGGAATGCCACACCATAGAGAATCCAGTCGGCATGTCCCCCCATAAAGTGATAGCCCCAAAATGAGACAATGGGTGTCTCTCCCTGACTAATTAGGTAAGTAGCTTGATCGAAATAACCTAAATCGAATGCTGTTGATTGAAATAGGATATGGCGTAAACTACTACACGCAAACAAGATTAAAGCACTTACTGCGGCTATCGCGAAAATCACAGCACTAAGCTGAAACTCTTTTTCTTTCATGCCTGAGAGGATAGACTTTCTGGAATTATAAACCTTTAACTATAGTTTGTTACATTCTCCTAATATAGCACTACGCATTAAGATGAGGACATATTTTCAAGCTAAGTTATTCTTGATTCAGGATTGAACTTGAAACAATGTCCTCACCTCTGTTGGTAGTGCTATATTTGCCCAAACACAGCTTTGTCTGACTCATTTCCATCTTAACTAACATCCTTCATTCTTTTTAACAAGTAATGAGCAGCCGTTAGCAAATCGCAGAAAATACCATCGGGTTGAAATTGCTTCAGATAAAGCTGAGAACGAATACCGCAGGTGAGAGCAATACTAGGAATTGAAAGTGCTTGAGCAGCCAGAAGATCCGCTTCAGTATCCCCCACCATCCACGCAGATGTTTCCTCTCCTGGAAAGCGATATTGTTCGGAGATAGCTGCCTCTAAAAGTTGTGTTTTCCCATCAGCATTATTTTGATAAGCAGCATCACTATCGCCAGTACCGTAAATCCCACTAAAAAGACGAGTCAATCCATAATTTCTCAGGATTTGTGTAGCTTGTGACTGACACCGTAAAGTTACCAACACCAACTTAACACCCTGAGAATGGAGTAAAGCTAACGCCCAACTAACTCCCGGTTGTAGTCGATCTTGTCTCAATAACTCAGGATCGTTTACAATCTCGATCACTCGCCCCAAAAAAAAATTAATCGCTTCCCCTTGCAAACCGGATCTCAGGGCAATTTCCACATCAGCAACACGATTTTGCTTCATCTGCCAGAATTGCTCTTTATTCATCTCCTGAATAGGTAAAATGAATCCTCGATCTTGGCAAATTGCTTTAGTATCAGCCAAGGCTAGCTTATAGGTACTGTAGTAGCGATTAGAAACATCAACGATGGGACCATCGAAGTCACAGAATAGAGTGAGTTGTTTAGCAGGGCTGGCAGTGTTATAACCACCATTGCCTTGGGGAGGTTGCAAGTCTGGGTTAGCAACGCCAATCATAAATCTTTACTCAGAGAACTGTTTTGCAATACTTCTTTACAAGATAACAGGTTAAACATAATTTGTAATCCATCTTTATAAAAAAAAATATCAGATCTGCTTATGTTATATAGCAACAGTATTTGATTTGTGACGATTAACCGCCTCAGAATCCCGGTTTCTCAAAGAAACCGGGATTCTTGTTTCTGACGCTTGATTTAGGATTGCGATCGCAAATCCATAATACCAATTCCTCTAACCCCTATCCCCTATCCCCTAACCTTTAAGTGGATAATTAACACACCTCATCCTAATATTGGGGTATAACCATATATATGTGCCCGTAGCTACTTATGAGCTACTGTATCAACCCCATTTGCTCTCAACCTGACGATTCTGCCAACACCAACAATCGCCTCTGTCGCCATTGTGGTTCAGAATTGTTGCTCCAAGGAAGATATCAGGTGATGCGCCTGCTAAGTGACAAAAGCGGTTTTGGTATCGTTTATGAAGCATATCAAGGGACAATCCCTAAAATCCTGAAAATCCTGAAACCAAAGCACAATAAGAATCCTAGAGTTATTGAGCTATTTCAACAAGAAGCAGCCGTATTAAGCCAATTGAATCATCCCGGTATCCCTAAAGTGGAATCCGATGGATACTTCCAGTTTTTCCCCAGAGGTAGTACAGAAGCACTCCATTGTATCGTGATGGAGAAAATTGATGGACTAAACTTAAAGCAGTGGATGAAGCAGCAGGGTAACCACCCAATCTCACAAGAGCAAGCGCTTAACTGGTTAAAGCAACTTGCAGAAATTCTGCATCTCGTTCATCAAAAGCACTACTTCCATCGCGATATTAAACCAGAAAATATCATGATTCGTTCCACAGGGCAACTAGTATTGATTGATTTTGGCACGGCAAGAGAATTGACTTATACTTACCTGGCTGAAGTCGGTGGAGGAGGGAGTGTGACTAAAATTAGTTCCGCTGGTTATACACCACCAGAGCAAGAAAAAGGTCATGCTATACCCCAGTCTGATTTCTATGCTTTGGGGAGAACTTTTCTCTATTTACTAACTGGAATGGAAGCGACGGATCGGGATATTTACGATCCTTTAACAGATGGATTAAATTGGCGCAAATGCACTAGCAATATTGCCAACAATCTGGCTAACTTTATCGATAAGCTCATGGCTCCTACAGCGGTGGATCGTCCTAAAAATACCCAGGAAATTTTAGACGATCTCGCAAATATTTCTCATAAAATATCCCCCTCTGAATCAGCCACCCATATTGAGACTAATACTACCCCCCAATCCCCTGGAATTCAACCAATTTCCCTCCTAACAACAGTGCATCAAAAACTTGCCAAGCGTAAAAAAAGATGGTTGATTGCTGGTGCAGTTACTTTGGCTATTGGGTTAGCAGGATATGGCAATTGGCTTTATCAAGAATACAATCCCAGAATCATTCAAGTTGCTAACAACCGTCAGGGAGAAACTAGCTATGTTAATTATCTAGTTTTCAGTCCAGATGGTCAAAGAATAATCAGCAGCAGTGCCGATAAAAAGATTAGAATTTGGAATTTAACTAATGGCCAAGAAATTAGCACAGCAATTAAGCATTCTCTCCCGATTAATTACTTCGCCATTGGTCCAGATTGGCATACAGTTGCCATGGGCGGAGCCAGCAATACAATCGAAATTTGGAATTGGGAAACTGGCAAACTGATTTCAACACTGGCAGCGCATACGGGAGCGATTAATTTCCTGGTAATTACTCCCGATAACAATAACCTAATCAGTGCTAGTGCAGACAAAACGATCAAAATTTGGGATCTAGACACGGATAAGCCAATTAAAACCCTGACTGGTCATTCGAGTTTTGTCAATTATGTTATCCTTAGTCCGGATGGTAAAAAAATAATCAGTGCTAGTGCAGATAAGACGATTAAGATTTGGGATTTCGATACAGGCAAAGAAATCAATAGTCTAACAGGACATACTAGCTTTGTCAATTACCTTGTCATTAGTCCAGATGGCAATAAATTAGTAAGTTCTAGTGCAGATAAGACCATAAAGATTTGGGATTTTGATACAGGTAAAGAAATCAATACTCTAACAGGACATTCCAGCCCAGTTAAGCCCATTGCGATTAGTCCAGATGGCGATAAATTAGTCAGTGGTAGTGCTGATGGAATTATTAAAATTTGGGATTTGACTACCTATAAAGAAATCCGCACTCTCAATGGACATTCTAGTTCAGTTAATTCTTTAGCGATTAGCCCGGATGGGAAGAAATTAGTTAGCGCTAGTGCTGATGGTACGATGAGGGTTTGGAAAATGCCGAAATAGTTATTGGTTGTTAGTTATTTGTTTTTGGTTGTTGGCAAGAGACTAAACAACAAATAACCAACAACCAGTGGGGAGTGGGGAATGACTAATAACAAACAACCAACAACCAACAACTAACAACCAACAACCAACAACTAATAACTAATAACAAAATGAATTACCATATTTTAGTCGTAGAAGATGAAGTTAAACTAGCTCAATTTATTGAACTTGAACTCAAGTATGAAGGATATCAAGTCACTGTAGCAAACGATGGGTTAACAGGATTGACATCCGCACGGGAATCTAAGCCTGATTTAATTATCCTTGATTGGATGTTACCAGGGATATCAGGTCCAGAGATATGCCGAAGATTGCGCACGACGGGGGATAAAGTACCGATTATTTTATTAACAGCTAAAGATGAAGTAAGCGATCGCGTTGCTGGTTTAGATGCGGGTGCGGATGACTATGTGGTAAAACCTTTTAGTGTGGATGAATTGTTAGCTATAGTGCGGGCACATTTGCCACAAATGTTTCATCATATAAGTTTATATCGCTGTAGGCGTGAATTCTATAGTGGCGATCGGCTCATTCCCCTGACAGTATCTGAATTTGATCTACTCGAATATTTTTTCACCCATCCTCGCAAAGTTATCACCAGAGAGGAGCTTTCTACTGCAGTTTATGGGTGCTATTATGTAGATGACCGTATTCTTAATATTAATCTATCGCTTTTGCGCAGGAAGCTGGAAGCAAATGGGGGAAAATGTTTACTTCAAACTATACGCGGGGTAGGCTGGATGTTGCGGGAACCGTAAGTTAGTAAGTTCTAGCGCAGACAAGACAATAAAAATTGGGGATTTCGATACAGGGAAAGAAATGCCAACTCTGACAGGACATTCCAGTGGTACGATGAGGGTTTGGAAAATGCCGAAACGGTTATTGGTTATTGGCAAGATCCCAAACAACTTGCTAACAAGGGGCTTAAGCCCCTTGTCTACCAACTCCACCAACAAACAACAAAATGACTTATCATATTTTGGTTGTAGAAGATGAAGTTAAACTAGCTCAATTTATTGAACTTGAACTCAAGTATGAAGGATATCAAGTCACTGTAGCAAACGATGGGTTAACAGGATTGACATCCGCACGGGAATCTAAGCCTGATTTAATTATCCTTGATTGGATGTTACCAGGGATATCAGGTCCAGAGATATGCCGAAGATTGCGCACGACGGGGGATAAAGTACCGATTATTTTATTAACAGCTAAAGATGAAGTAAGCGATCGCGTTGCTGGTTTAGATGCGGGTGCGGATGACTATGTGGTAAAACCTTTTAGTGTAGAAGAATTGTTAGCTAGAGTGCGGGCACATTTGCGACGAGAAAGTCCAGAGGAGCCAGATACTTTACAATTTTCTGATTTAAGCTTAAATCGCAGTACTCGTGAAATCTATCGTGGCAATCGGTTAATTGAATTAACAGCAAAGGAATTTGACTTACTCGAATATCTTCTCATCCATCCTCGCCAAGTACTTACCCGCGATCAAATATTAGAGCGAGTTTGGGGGTACGATTTTATGGGTGACTCAAATATTATTGAGGTTTACGTGCGGTATTTGCGATTGAAGTTAGAAGCGAATAGTGAAAAACGTTTAGTTCAAACTATACGAGGGGTGGGTTACGTGTTACGGGAATAAAACCAAACTCGATAACTTCTTCCCTCTAACCTCTCACCCCTAACCTCTTACCTCTTTTTCCTAACCTCTTCCCTAAATTTCAAAAACTAAAACGTATATGAATCCGGGGATTAAGTTTAGCTTCAATTGGGTTCCCCCCCACTAGATGTTGTTCAACAATTTCAGGTATATCACTAGGTTTAATGCGACAGTACCAAGTTTCTTCAGGAACAATTCGCACCGTAGGACCGCTACTACACTGTCCCTGACAGCCTGTACCGACTATCTTATAGTTTATCCCCTCAATAGCTTCAAAGGCAGCTAATACTTCTGCTGAACCTGCTGCCAGACAAGATCGATACTGACAGACTAATACAGACTTCTCCTCTAGTTGTGAATCTTTATTTTGGGAATCCGTGTCCACTGGTTGTTGAGTTGAGTAATAAGGGCTTCAATTCCATCTTAGCTTCTGAAAGATGAAGTGTGAAGGGTTAAGGCTGAAATCAGAAAACTAATTAGGATAAATTATAATTTTCTTTTTCATCCTTCATCCTTCATCCTTCATACTTCACTCAAACAACCTGATAAATAAAACTCAAAGTAGCCCAAGCCTTCACATCCAGAGCATAACTATCAGAAATAGTACCAATCCGATCTGAACTAACTCCACTACCTTGATGTAAATCTTGCAAAATCCCTTGCACCACATCTAAGGAATTAAACAGATTGTCAATCCGCTCTCCTTTAACCGTAGAAATTATCCCCTCTTGTAGTTTTGCCATCGCCTGATTAAAGGGAAAAGGACTACAAATCAATTGAAGTTCCCACAATCCTGGCAATCCCGCTAGCGCCCAATCAAAAGTAGCCGCAGGATCTGGTATTGTCATAGTTTCTCCTGGTGCAATTGCCCCATCTTGTACAGGTAGATTGTTGTCTGCTCTCGGTAATGGGGAAACAGGTGGATGCGGATAAAATGCGATCGCATTAGCCCCAGTTTGAAAACCCAATAGCATAAAATAAATAGGGCGTTCGCTGTAATTCTCCAACCGAAACTGAATCCTACTCCCTATTGGTAAACTTGGCAACTTACCCATCTTCACATCGGATAGCAATTCCGGGGAATTGCTTGCTAAATCTATAGGTTGTCTAGATAAAAATCCTCGCCTAGTTTCACGTACCGCGATTGTCTTTTCTTGAGGAAAAATCATTTCCAGATCCGCTCTAATAGCCAATCGGGAACACCCTTCATTTGCTGTTAGACGCAACAACTTGGATGCCAGCAAAGTTTTCAGTTTCGGTACTAACCTACTGACTGCCGATTTCACCGCCTCTCCACTTTCCCCAGCCGTATTCCGAATCGGCTCTCCACCAATATAGAACAGTCCATAGCCGGGGGAACTATTAGGTAAAATATCTTCTATACTTCCTTCCTTTCTCCTTTTACCAAATAAGTAATCAGCAGATTGTTCCCCTGCCACTACCACCGATGATACATCATGAATACTGGCAAAAGCACTAGTAGCATCAACCCTTTCAATTCGTTCTAATTTAGCATCTAGGGCGATAGTTACAGTAACATTTCGAGGTATAATCCTCACCACCTCTTGCACTAATTGTCCTACTTGAAGTGGGTAATTAGAAATAGTATTGCTGGCGATAACTTCGGCTGTAGCTGTCAGTCCAACTTTGGTGCGAATTTGCAGTTGTTGGTTGTTCGTTGTTGGTTGTTCGTTGTTTTTCAACTCATCCCTAACGCCTACCCCCTGACTAGTATTTTCATTGACTAATTCCAAGAGGGAATTAGTCCCGTAGTATTGGAGAACTGTTGCAGGTAATCCGCCTAACCATAACTGTGCAGTTGTCCCGCTACTATCTACACTAGTAATAACACCATCCGCCCCAATATTAGAGTTAGAAAGTATGTAATCAGTAAATAAGGAATCGAGATCTTTTTCACCTATTAGTTTCGGCTGCTGATTTATCCCAATAAGCTGATTTATACTCTGGGCTGTTCTACTCATAGTAATCTGAACAGTAGTTCCTGGTATTGCCTGCCACAAGTACTGAGTGAGAGCATAGGTAAATAAGCCAGCAGTAAAACCATTCCATTTAGCTTCCATTGCCAATTGAGACAATCCAGCCGCTGCAAAAACTAGCCCCGGCATTATATTTAGATTGGCAGGTTTTCCGGGGCTAATTTGTGCTAATAGTTGCTCTTGAAACGCTAATTCTTCCGAATTTGTAGCTTCTGCGGGGGGGTAAGAAGTACTTCTTACCCTTAAGTTTCCTTGAAGAATATTTACCCTATCGATATGACTAGTATCGAGAATTGTCGCCACGCGGGAGCTAGCTATGGATAATAGCAATAATGCCAGAGTTTCTGCCAGTAAATCGTTTGCGGGAACCCCATTAGTGGGGACAATACCATCGACTGGAACAAAACTATTTTGCCACTTTTCTAAGTTATTGGGATCGGAGGTAGGATTCCTCTTGACGCGGCTACCATAACCGCTGAAGTGGAATACCACCACATCACCCGCCTTCGCCTGATTAACTAGATGCTCCATAAACCCAGTTTCAATCGCCCTGCGAGTTGCTTGGCTATCGGTTAGGGTTAATATATCTCTGTCATTGAAGCCAAATCGATGAATCAACAATTCCCGTTGCATTTCCACATCTGTAACACAACCGCCCAAAGCCGTCATCTGCGGATACTGGTTAATCCCCACTAGTAGCGCCAACTTCCGTTGAGTCGGTTGTGCCAGCGCCTGACCATAACGATCTAATATAGGTATGGCTAGACTTCCATCAAACAGAAGTGATAGCAACGTCTCACTCGCCCCTAGAGCGGCGATTCCGAAACCAGCTTTTTGCAGAAAAGTCCGCCGATTAAATCCCATATAGCAATCAGCTTGATTTAATTTCAGCTTTTAGCCTACCAGGATTAAACACCAACAGCTAACGTACTCGATCCCAGACTTAGCACCAGTTAATCCGCAAAATTGAATTTCAGTAGCATAAGTTACACTTTTGATACGACTATAATTTGGTATTGCTGCTATCGCCCTTAACCCAGCCATCTTTGGAATTCCTTTCATGAAACTCCTCTGGCATCCACTCATCGTCGTCTTAGGTATCCTTCAGCCTATCTCGACATTAACAGTTTTAGCCCAATCCCGCGATATCTCTGAGGTTGGGCTGACTCCTGGGCATTCAAAAGTCTTAGCACAAGAGGTAGACAGAGAAAAAGATGGTGAGGTGGTGAATGAAGAACTCGCTGAGTCGTTCCTGTTAAAGATAGTAGATCGGAAGAATGAGGAAGACAAGGG
>NZ_JAMZMM010000669.1 GCF_024178385.1 Limnofasciculus baicalensis BBK-W-15
TTCACCGTCGGGGGGCGGATGGACTGGAGGTGCTCGGAGGGCGTGACTTGCAGGGCGCGGCTGACGCGGTCGTTGGGGATGTGGGGCCCGCCGTAGGACTTCTCGATGACCACGTGGCGCCCGCTGGGGCCCATGGTGCACTTGACGGCGTCGGCGAGACGGTCAACGCCGCGCTTCATTTCCAAGAGCGCTGCGTCGTCGAACATAATTTGCTTGGTAGCCATTGCTTTGTCTTCCTTTCAACCCGATCCGATCGACTCAACCTTCGATGACGCCCAAGAGTTCCGTTTCGCGGAGGATCAGGTGCTTGGTGCCCTTGATCTCGACTTCGGTGCCCGCGTACTTGCCGTAGACGACGGTGTCGCCCTTGCGCACGCTCATCTCGGCGCGCTTGCCGTTCTCGAGGCGCTTGCCCGGGCCGGTCGCGACGACTTCGCCCTTGACCGGCTTTTCCTTCGACGCTTCGGGGAGGTAGATCCCTGAGGCGGTCTTCGTTTCGGCTTCGATGGGCTTCACCAACACGCGATCTTCAAGCGGCTTCACGGCCATTGCTTCCACTCCTGTATGCGCCCGGCGGCCGGGCAGTTGTGCTCACTTCATTCTCTCGCCCGCGAGCACCTTGCCCGCGAGCGTATGTTCACGTTTCAGACTTCTGCTTCGCGGCCTTGGCCCGCTTCGTCGCCAGGATCCACTCCACCACGATCGGGATCAGCGAGACCACGATAATGGCCAACACGACACCCCCGAAGTTCCTCTTGATCCACGGGACATCGCCGAGCAGGTATCCCGCGCCCACGCAGATCCCCACCCACAAGACCGCACCCAGCACGTTGTACCACACGAACTTCGCGTAGTTCATCGCCCCTGCACCAGCCACGAAAGGGACAAACGTTCGCACGACAGGAACGAATCGCCCGAGCACCACGGCCTTGCCGCCATACTTCACGTAGAAATCGTTGGCTCGTAGCAGGTGCTGGCGATTCAGGAGCCTCATGAAGAGCGTCGGCTTCTGATCCGCGACTGCTTCGTAGCGGAAGATCTTCGGGCCAAGGTACTTCCCAATGTGATAGTTCACCGCATCGCCCAATACCGCGGCCACGGTCAACAGCCCCATCACAAGCCAGAGGTTGAGGTCCGGAGAGCGGGCGCTGATCATGCCCACCGCGAAGAGGAGCGAGTCGCCCGGCAGGAGCGGCATCACCACCACGCCCGTCTCGACGAAAACGACTGCAAAGAGCAGCAAGTAGACCCACGTCCCGTGATCCTTGATGAAGGTATCCAGGTGCGCGTCGACATGGAGTATCCAGTCGATGGGTTGTAGGAGTGCGTCGAGCAATCACGTTCCGTTCTTGTCGGGTTAGACCTTGGGACGACCGCCGGCGCTGCCGCCGCCGCCCTTGGACTTGTCGGTGCCTTTGTGGAGGTTGTGCCCAGTGTCGGGCTTCTGTGAAGCGACGCTCTGCTTCTGCGCCTTCTCGAGCGCGATCGCATCCTTCACGACGTCGGAGATGTGGAAGGTGTTGTCGGTCTTCTTGGGAAGGTTGGACGAACCGCCCGTGCCGAGTTTGCCGCGAAGATCTGAAC
>NZ_JAMZMM010000233.1 GCF_024178385.1 Limnofasciculus baicalensis BBK-W-15
GACTAGGGGGACTAGGGCGACAAGGGGGAGTTTTAACTCAAAACTCAAAACTCAAAACTCAAAACTCTCCACTCCCCATTCCCGAAAAGAAGTATAATTGTATTTCAAAGATGTTACTTATTGTCTCATGAATAGAGTCGTGGTTGGTCTCTCCGGTGGGGTAGATAGTTCCGTCGCTGCTGCCACTTTACATCATCAAGGATACGAAGTCGTTGGCTTGACCCTTTGGTTAATGAAAGGGAAGGGACAATGCTGCTCTGAAGGGATGGTTGATGCGGCGTTTATTTGCGAACAATTGGGCATTCCTCATCATATTGTCGATAGTCGGGATATTTTTCAAACTAATATAATCGATTATCTGGTTTCTGGTTACGAAGCGGGAATTACGCCATTACCTTGTTCTCAGTGTAATAAGGCGGTAAAGTTTGGTCCGATGTTGGTATATGCTCGCGAAACATTGGGTATTGATAAAATAGCTACGGGTCATTATGCCCAAATTCGTTATGATGAGGCAAGTAACCGTTATCAATTACTCAGAGCAGTGGATTTGACCAAAGATCAATCTTATTTTTTGTATGACTTAACTCAAGATTTACTAGCAGGATCTCTCTTTCCTTTGGGAGAACTGAAGAAAACCGAAACTCGACACCTTGCTACTCAATACAATCTCAAAACTGCTGATAAGCCAGAAAGTCAGGACTTATGTCTGGTGGAGGCTCACGGTTCCATGCAGCAATTTTTGGATAAGTATATTACTCCAAATAAAGGTGATATTGTAGACCTAGATGGTAAGATTTTAGGTCAGCATAATGGTGTTCACAATTACACAATTGGACAGCGGAAGGGAATCGGAATTGCTGCTAAAGAGCCTCTATACGTGATTGCGCTAGACTCGGTGAGGAATAGAGTTATTGTAGGCGATCGCACTAAGGGAACTCAACCGGAATGTACTGTTGGCCGGGTTAACTGGGTTTCGATTAGTCCACCCACAACTCCTATCCAAGCATCTGTGCAGGTACGTTATCGTTCTTCGGCTGTACCAGTGACAGTAATTCCCCTGGAAGATAATCGGATGAAGTTAATTTTTGATGAACCACAATTCAGTATTACACCAGGGCAAGCGGCTGTTTTGTATAATGGCGATATCTTGCTGGGTGGTGGAATTATTGAGCAATTTAAGTAACTCCATTCAATCCATGGTTTCTATTGTTGAGGGCAGGGTGAAGCAAAAGCGTATCAATTCCCGAAGATGAGTTATTGTTTCTATTGTTAACGGCAGGGTGACGCAAAAGCGTATTTGTATTCGGGTTTACCTAACCAGATTCAGGCGCTTTTGCTTCACCCCTAGGATGGGATTGGCGATAACTGGTGTCGAAGGCGCGATGCCTGGGTTGAGCGAAGCGATCGCAATCTCTTCCCCAAGATCAAGTTATCGTTATTATTGTTAACGGCAGGGTGAAGCAAAAGCGTATTTGTATTCGGGTTTACCTAACCAGATTCGGGCGCTTTTGCTTCACCCCTACCAAAACATCACAGAAGTTGAGAGCCACCGTCTTTTTAAGCGGTGGATGAAAACGATTAAGAGGATTTATCCTCTGGTCTCCCGATTCTACTAGGAAACGTGCTAAGATTTCCGCTGGAGGTGAGTCAAGTGTTAAATCTGACATACGAATTTAAAGCAATCCCAGCAACAGAGCAGGTTCAACTTATCGAACATACCTTAACAGTCTGTCGAAAAGTCTGGAATTTTGCTCTGCGCGAACGAAAAGATTGGTCAAACTCTCGTAAGTGTCAGATTAATAGTTGCTCATTAGAATCAGAGTACATCATTCCAGCGGACGCTCCTTATCCTAACTATGCCCAACAGTGCAAATCATTGACTAAGGCTAAGGCTGAATTTCCAGAACTAACAACCGTCAATGCTCAAGCATTGCAGCAGGTACTTAAAAGACTGGAAGCCGCCTTTGTCGATATGAAGCGCAAGGGTATGGGCTTCCCGAGGTTTAAGAACCGATACCGAATGCGGTCATTTGTATATCCGCAGCTAGGGAGAGGTCAACTTTTAAAAGGCAACCAAATCAAGTTGCCTCAATTGGGATGGTTAAAATACATCAAGTCACGAGAGATTCCAGAAGGCTTTGTCGTTAAGCAAGCCAGGATTGTTCGCAAAGCATCTGGATATTTTGTGATGATGATGTTGGAATGCGATGTATCCGTACCTGATGTTATGCTTCATGGTCATCCGGTGGGAATTGACCTTGGACTCGATAAGTTTCTTGCAACCTCTGATGGACTTGTAATTGATAGACCTCGATTCTTAAACTCATTGCACCGGAAGCTTAAATTGCTCCAACGCAGGTTGAGAAATAAGCAAAAGGGGTCAAACAATCGTCACAAACTCAACCGGAAAATTGCACGACTTCATCAACGCATCAGTGATACTAGGAAAGACTGGCACTTCAAGCTAGCACATAAGTTGTGTGACGGCGCTGGCATGATATTTGTAGAGGATATTGACTTCCGGGTGTGGGCAAAGGGGATGTTTGGCAAACACACCCTAGATGCTGGATTCGGTCAATTCATCAATATTCTGCGCTGGGTTTGCTGGAAACTTGGTCTGTATTTTGCCAAAGTTAATAAAGATTACACTTCCCAAGTCTGCCCTCAGTGCGACGCGCATACAGGGAAAAAGAAACTGTCTGAGAGAATTCATGCTTGCCCTGAATGTGGATACACAACACATCGCGATGTAGCTGCTGCACAAATTGTCCGCAATCGAGGACTGTCTGGGGTGGGAGGCATCCTGGACAATAAAGAAAATGCCTGTGGAGACAACCTGACGGGGACTGGCGACAGTCTAGTTAAGAGTTCTAGAAGCAGGAAGAAAGGTGGAGAGGCATCTCAAAAGAGTGCCTCGTAACAACTTTTAAGAATCCCCCATCTAAAAGAAGGGGGAGTACGTCAAATAGTTATCGGCTATCGCTACTAGTGAAGGTGCAATCTGCTTGCTGCACGCGCTAGCCTACGGCAGGCTGCGAAGGGCACTATCGCAATTATCCTTAAACTTTTTCTGGAAATTAAGCTTCAGGAAGTGTAGTACAAGGATGTCAGGTGCATTATCGGAGATACAGCAGATTGCCAATCGTGAGGTATTTTTGCTGATTTTCCTAAAAACTTGGTCTAATCAGTGCGCAAAATCCATTTCGGAGTAGTCTGCCGAGGGTTTTTGCCGCGCCGCTGCCATGTCGCAATTTGTCCGGAGATTCTTTTGGAGTCGTTGAAAAGTAAGTAGTAGAAGGATTAACTACTCAAGCACACCTGTCAGTAAGTTGTGGTAATTATGAGAGACATCATTCAAAAAGTTAGTCATACTGATAAGCAAATTACTCTAGCCTTACTGCGTGTTTGGCTGAGTTATCTATTCTCCCTCACTTCAACGGGTGCGGGGGCGATATCAATTTTTTCGATAGCGGCTATTTTGCTAACTGCACCAGCTAAAGCGAATCTTTCAGAGCAATCTCCCCAAACGACGAAGGGAGATAATGAAAGTATTTCCGAAATTAATTCACTTGAGCAACAGCAAGAAAAGCTGAATTTGGATGTGTCAGATTATACTGAACACGATCCATCAGGGGAATTGCCCAATCAACTTACTCCAGTTTCAGATAGGTTAGCTGATAATATCTCAGCAGCAAAGGAACTTCCACAGGAGCAATCTGAGGGATTAGTAGTTACAGTTAAACCCAGCTCTATATCAGAGGCATTAATTCCCAAGCCCCCTGTAGCAGAAAATACAGAAAATTCTATTAAGTATCACCTGCCAGGAAAATTAGTTGTGAATGTTGAATCAACAGCTATGTCAGAGGGATTAGTTTCTAAACCGCCTGTAGTAGAAACGATGCCAAATTGGTTGGCACAGAATCTTTCTGAGAAATTAACTGTAGCAGCACAACCAATGGTTGCTCCTGATGCCACAGTGTTATTGCCAGGTGAGAATAACTTTATTCCCCATTCCCCACTCCAAAAAACCCACTCCCCACTTCTAGCACAATCCTCTGAAGAAAAGAAACCAGATGCTTCATTGATTCCGGAAAATTCTCCAAAGAAAAGTGACGCATTAACTCCTACTTTAGACGTACAAGGTGTTTATCTTAATCAGGGAGATGACGCTGCAAGGTTGCGGTTGCGAGGAATTTATCCAGTTTCTCCCCATGCTTTGTTTGGTGCAATTGTTGATTTAGCATCAGGCAGTGATTTTCAAGGTACGGAAGGCACTGGAGTTAGTCTGAGCGAACTATATTTTACTGGCTCTCTCCCCAACTATTCCAATCTCCGATTAACTGCTGGTTTAATGGATTTAACGTCTTATTTTGACCGAAATAGCTTTGCGAAGGATAGCACTACTCATTTCTTTCACCCCTTATTCCAAACTAATCCAGCACTAGCATCAGCAGGGATTGGTTCCCGGCCAGGAGCTTTGTTAAATTGGAATATTACAGATAATATTGAAGCTAAAGCTGCTGTCTTTTCTAGCGAACGAAATCTGGGTGATTTTGGTTTAAATGCCTTTGCCAGCGAGATTGGATTCCGCGCTGGTACAGGAATTTTTCGGGCAACTTACGCTACTGATAAAGATAAGGGGAGGGGTGGAGTCTTTGGTACGCGAGAAGGCGATCGCGAAAATGCTTTTGGGCTTAATGGGGAATATTATATTCCCCAAATAAAAATGGGCTTGTTTGCTCGTTATGGTTGGCTGGAAAATACTGACAGAGATAAAAATGCAGAAACTTATAGTTTCGGAATCAATTTCTTAGATATGTTCGTCAAGGATGCTCGGTTAGGATTAGGTTACGCTTATGGTCCAGATTTCTCAAAAAATGATGATGTCTGGGAATTATTCTACGATATGCGGATTGCCAGGGGGCTTCGGGCGGGGATAACATTGCAAGAAAGAGATGGTTTTTCGGAAACTATTGTTGGATTCCGGGTGAAAACGGATATTCAGCTTTATCCGTAAATTGTTGTTGGTTATTGGTTGTTTGTTGTTGGTTGTTTGTTGTTGGTGGACAATTGGCTCTAAGCCCCTTGTTAGTCACGCAACAAATAACTATGATAGCTAGTGTCGCCCGGACAACAACGAACAAAAAATAACTAACAACAAATAACTAACAACCAACAACTAAAAACTAACAACTAACAACAAATACTATGAACAAACTAGATCATTTAGCTGAAATGAAAATATCATCTTCTGCTCCTAGTAAGAGCCAAACTCAGTGGTCCCGTTTATTAACTTGCTTCATGCTTTTAGGATTATCGGGAGGATTTCCTCTATTACCGATAAACTTTGTAATTCCTGCTGCTGAGGCTCAAGCACTTCCAGCGGCGGTGCGTCAAGGTTATGCACTCCTGGAGAAAGGATTGGTAGATGATGCGATTCGGGCATTTGAGCAATTTTTGCGCAGTAATCCTCAATCTTTGGAAGGGAAGTTAGGGTTGGCAATTGCTTATCAGCGTCGAGGGCGTAATGATGATGCTTGGAATGCCTATAACCAAGTATTAGCAGGAGATCCTAATAACCAAACGGCTCTGAAAGCTGTGGGAGAAATGGGGGTTTATAAACAAGAGTGGCAAGCTCGTGGGATTGAGGCTCTTACTGGCTTGTTAAATCTAAATCCTAATAGTACAACTGCCCGCTCTCAAAGGGCTTTGCTATTAGGATACCAAGGACGTTTCCCTGAAGCTTTAGCAGATTATCAACTGCTTTTGGCTAATAATCCTTCTGGAGATACTATTCTGGGTGCGGCTCAAATTTATACTTATAGTGGTGATTTTCAGCAAGGATTAATTCTGTTCAAGCGTTACCAAGCTCTGGGCAAAACTGTTCCTAGTAATGCAGCAGGAGCTTATGCTTTGGCGTTGCGAGAAACGGGAAGTGCTTCTGCTGCGGTGCAGATTCTGGAAACTCAGTTGCGACAATCTCAAAAGCTGGATAGCACGACAATTCAACTGCGAGCCGATTTAGCTCAATCATATAGTGCTGCGGGACAATTATCCCAAGCTTTAGCAATTTTAGCTCCTTTGCGCGGTCGTGCGGATGCGGCTTTACCATTAGCAAGAGCGCTTACTTCGATTGGAAGGAAGGAACGTCGCACCGATCTTTATCAGGAAGGGGTAACGCTATATCGTCAGGTTTTAAAACCGAATTCTTCCTTTGCTTTAGTGACAGAAATTGCGAATGTTTTTAGTGAATTGCCATCAGAAAAAGCCGCTGCTTTAGATTTATATGAACAACTATTGCAGCAGGAACCGAATAATCGCAGTTTAGTGCTAAAACGGTTAACTTTAGCTAGTCAATTGGGACGTATTTCTCGTGCGGAATTGCAACAGCAGTTGAATCGGCTTCTGCAACCACTACCCACTGATAAAGCTGAACTCCGTGCGATAGCGACAGCATTAGTACCTTTAGATCCACCAGATCCGGCTTTGCTGTCAGTTTATCAGAGTTTAATTAAGGCTGGTGTAAATGAGCCATTTTTACATTTTCGGGTGGCTCAAATATTCATTCAAGAGAATAAACTGGCGGAAGCTAAGGATGCAATTGCCGCTTACAAAGCTACTAGTGCTGGGGCATCGGATTTAACTTCAGAATTGTTACTGGCTGAAGTTGATCGTCGGGAAAACAAACTAGAATCTAGTGCTTCTCGATATCAGAAAATTATGCAAAGCAATCCCAATAGTGACTTAATGAATAGCGCTTTGCGAGGGTTAGCAGGAATTCGTTTAGCCCAAGGGCGAGCTGATGATGCGATCGCAATTTACGATCAGCTCTTAGCCCGCAATCCTAATGATTTGCAGATTAAATTGGGACGAAGTGCGATCGCATATCAAGGGAAGCGGATTTCGGAAGCTGAAGCTGAAGCGGTTTTAGATCAATGGCTGAAAACTCGTCCCGCTAATGATTTACCATCAGAATTATTCAGTTTAGTAGGTGCTTTACCTGCCTCTGAGAAGCGGGAATCACTCTATAATGCTCTGTTAGAGGTAGATCCAGATAATACTCCGGTACAATTGCGACGACTACAATTAATTGCGAAGCGAGATCCCAAACAAGCACTAATCCTAGTAGATGAGTTAATTGCTCGTAATCCTGATAACATTAGTCCTTATTTTATTAAGGGGGAATTAGCGTTATTGTTCAAGGATTATGGACTAGCAAGTCAAGCTTATCGGGAAATTTTGCAGCGGGAACCTGATAATATTGGGGCGCTGATGGCTTTGGGTGGAGTGAAGTTTACCCAACAGCTATATTTGGAGGCGAAGACTTTCTATAATCGGGTGCTGGAAATTAGTCCCGGTTATCTAGCCGCACGGCAAAATTTGGCTGAGTTGAATGCTGCTTTGGATCAACCTTTTACAGCGGTGAAAGAGTTTAAAGCATTGAATGCGGAGCAAGAAGCTGAAACTGGTACTCCTAATCCACAATTAACTAATCGGGTGGAGCATTTGGAGGTTGATATTCTCAAACGCCGAGGTTTCCAGCCTTATTGGGAGCGGTATTAAGGGGCTAGGGGAGGAGAGTTTTGTTAGCGCAGCGGGACGAAGTCCGTTTTGAGTTAAAATTCTCTCTATCCTCTTGATAGTTGGAATGGTGCGTTAGCAAAGCATAACGCACCCTACAGATAGAGGCTGAATTTAATCATTATTTAATTGTTGTCCTGAATTTTAATTATTACAACTAGAGAATATTATTTTATAATGTATCAAGACGAGATGGAATATTTAGGAGTCAAAAAACATAATGGCAACTACAACGACAAAAACATTGCGTATTATAACCCAAACCCCGTTCAAAGACAATACTGCACAGCTAAAAGATCTTACAGAAGAGGCAAAAAAGAAACTACTATACTTCAATCCTGAGACAGTATTAAAGGTTTTCGTCGATCCTAAAATACAAGACGATCACTATCGTTTTACCTTGGCAGAGGGTCAAAAAATTAATGGGAAAACAAGTTGGTACGTCTTTAAAGATCATGTAAAAATCGAGTAAAAATTCATTTTAGAAACCCGGTTTCTAAGGTGTACTCCAGAAACCCGGTTTCTTTAAGAAACCGGGTTTCTAGTCTGTACTATTCCCCATCACACTATGATACTAAACCTCCACTAAAAGAGATTTTCTGCAAACTATATACACTAGCCGTATCGGTGAGATTATATTGTAATGGAGTGATGGTAATGTATTTTTCGCGAATAGCTTGGACATCTGTGGGTACATCATCAGGTAGGTGAATATGAGTAGGTTGTTCAAGATCTTCCACAGCTTCACCTGCTAACCAGTAATAGGTTTTCCCCCGTGGATCGACTCGTTTTTCAAAGGTGTCAAAATAGCGACGAATCCCTTGACGGGTAATTTTAACTCCGGCAATTTCTGATAATTTTACTGGTGGAATATTGACATTGAGCAACATTAAATTAGGAAGGGGTTGCGCGGATAGTTGATCGATTAGATTTTTGGCAAATATTGCGGCTACTTCAAACTCTTGAGACTTGTAACTAGTCAAACTGAAAGCGATACTAGGAATTCCTTCAATTACGCCTTCCATTGCAGCGGAAACTGTGCCAGAGTAGAGAACATCTGTCCCCAAATTAGAGCCGTGGTTAATGCCAGAAAGGACAAAATCCAGGGGACTGTCAATCAATGCGCCTAATCCTAGTTTAATACAATCTGACGGGGTTCCGGAACAAGACCAAGCTTTAATCTTGGGGTGAAAAATGCCATCGATAACTTCAGCGCGAATGGGATCGTGGAGTGTTAAACCGTGCCCTGTCGCGGATCTTTCTCTGTCGGGACAAATTACGGTAACGTCGTGCCCTGCTGCTGCTAAGGTGTCGGCGAGAGTGCGAATACCGAGGGCAAAGATCCCGTCATCGTTGCTGATGAGCAATTTCATGGAGTAAGGTAGTGCCAAAGATAAAAATCATTGTTCGATTCTAGCTCGATATCGCTACAAACTGTGGGGCTTTAGCCCTACTACAAACTGCGCGATCGCAGTACAGAATTTGTGATAAAATATCTGGTAAGTCTTTACGGCTATAGCAATGATGACCTATAACGATGTTCTTGGCGAGATTCAAAGATTTAGTTTAACGGAACAGTTGCGTTTATTAAAAGATTTAAAGCAACTTGTCAATGATGCTATGAATGATGATGAGGATATCCCTAGTGAATTATTAGAGGAAAGTGCCTCGGCATGGCAAGATTATATTTCTGGAAAAGATCCGGGGATATCCTCTCAGGAATTGAAACGTAAATTATTAGGAGATAATTTGGGCTGATTATATTCTACTTAAACCAGCCCAAAAGTATCTTGAACGTCTGAGACTTGAAGATCGAGTAAGAATTATTCGTGCTTTAGATGGGCTAGTGACAGGTATGGAAGGACTCGATCTAAAACAGTTGAAAGGTAGATCAGAAAGTCGTTTAAGAGTGGGTAAATATCGAATTTTGTTTGTAGAGGATCAGATTAATCAATTATATGTTGTTACAACCATTGGTGTCCGTGGTGATGTTTATAAATAATTAATAAGCGATCGCACTCAAAATAAGCGATATAAGATAAAAATCTTACTCCCCTCTCCTTGCAGGGCAGGGGTTGGGGGAGGGTTGTTTCATTCTCCTACAGCAACAGGTTAAAACCTTTTGCTACACTGGCTTTACCGCCCTTCGGCGGTTCAACTTATTTGTTAATAAGCTA